>DATMQL010000169.1:0-23108 GCA_035566815.1 Steroidobacteraceae bacterium
CATTTCCTCGAAAGACGCATCACTCTGGCTGACCACAATGCCTTCGCCAACCTCGATCCCTTCGGGATCGTCAGGCTGCGTAAGCGCGTCTACTGACTCCAACGGCGGAGTGAATACGAGGGCGGCGCTTTGTGCCGTCGGGTCGGCGTCGTCGATCAGGTCGAGCGACTCTTCAGTCGGCTGCCCGGATACTGGTTCAGGACCCGCTTCCGGCGCTGGCGGTGTCAGCCGCGCGATCTCGGCGCCGAATTTGACAATATCAGTGTCAAATTCCGGGATTTCGGGCTTAGTGGGTTCTGGAAAAAAAGGGGGGGCACTCGCAGCGGTCGGAGCAGCCGCGCGAGCGGGAGCGGCGGCCGAGGTGGGTGACGACGCGGCCTGCGCGCTCTTCGGAAGCGACAAGGATTTGATGCGCGCAATCATCGCGCGGGCCGGCGAAACACGGCGGCCGTTGGCAACCATCTCGCGCATGCGAGCCAACTCGTCGAGGCTTGCCTGCACGACTTCAAACAGCGCGTCGTTCGGGGCGACTGTACCGTTGTCGACCTGCATCACCAGGGTTTCCAACTCGTGGCTCAGGTCGCCCATCGCCATGATGCCCGCCATACGGGCTCCGCCCTTCAATGTGTGCAGTGGCCTCTTGAGTCCCAGTCGGTACTCGGCACTACCCGGCTCCGAACGCCAGTCGCCCAGCGCTTGCTCGGACACTTCGATAAGCTCCGTCGCCTCTTCGGTGAAGATCGCCGCGACTTCGGGGTCGAAGTCTCCAGCATCCTCCGACGACTCAGGCTCCTCCTCGGGAACCACGTCTTCGGACGCCGCTTCGTCGGCAGAAGCTTCCTGCGCGGCGCGTGCCGCGGCTGCGGCGGCCAACCGTTGGTCGAGGGCCTTGTCGGCCTCGGCAATACGCTCTTGCAGTTCCCAATGGGTCACGAAATACCCTGTGGGTTCGTCGAGATGAGTTGCGACGGACTCCATCGCCAGCATGCAGTCCGCCAGCAGGGTCAGGTCCTTTTGTGTCAGACCCAGTCCGCTGCTGAACACGCGGCGCAGCCAGTGATCGAGCGGTTCGGCGACGCGAGTGCCATGGCGCGCTTGCGCCATCTTTGAGCTACCAGAAAGGGTGTGGCACGCGCGATAGACGTCTTCGGGGAGCACATGTGGCTCCGCCAGCTCCGACTCGCGCTCGAGATAGGCACGAACGGTCGCGACGTGGGTGTTCGTTTCGCGCGCATAGATCTCGCGCAGCACGTCGTCGAGGCCTGACGGCTTCGCCGGATCGGCAGGCGGGGGTGCCGCTACTGCAGGAGGTGCGGAGACCGCAGGAGCGGCGCGCGGCGCTGAAGGTGCACTGGGCCCCGACGCCTGAGACGAAGGCGGTGAGGCCGAAGCCACGGCGGCTGCGGGTGGTGCTAAGGGCTCGGGCGCCCCATACGGAGGCGCCCCTGGCGCAGAGCCCGACGCCGCGGGCGTCGCATAGGGCGGCGTAACAGGTGCCTTGTCAGGCGATCCTGAGGATTCATTAGCCGATGATCCAGCCGGCGTCGCCGAATGCGTGGGCGCAGGCGCAACGCTCGTGGGTGCGCCATACGGAGGAGGTGCAGCAGCCCCCGGACGCGCGGATGTGGGAGTCTCCGGCGCTGAAGCGGGAGCCGCGGACACTGTCGGCGCGACCGACGCAGTCCCCGTGAAGGTAGACGACAGCACTCCAGAGTCCGCGCCGGAAGCCGCAGACGTCGGCGCAGCCGGCCGAGCAGCGGCCTTTGGAGCACCCGGGAAATTCGTGATAGCAACGGTCGCCGTCCCGCCAGTGTGATGCTCCACAGCCTCGTTAGGCGGCGCCTCAACAACCGCCGCACGCGCAGTCGTGGTGGGCGTCTTTCCGGCAGCAAGGGCATGGGCGCGCGAAGCGATCTCGGTCATATCGGCGCGCGGTTTGCGTGCCGTTTCGAGCTGTTCGATGAGCTCGGGCAACGCGGCGACAGCCTCACGTAAGACGGTGAGGATGGCCGGCGTTCGGGTCAGCGTATTGTCGAGAACGCGATTCAACAGGTTCTCGATCGACCAGGCGAACTCGCCGAGCTCGCGCGCGCCGACCATACGGCCGCTGCCCTTGAGAGTGTGGAATGAGCGACGCACGGTCACGAGTGACTCGCGGTCCATCGGATTCTGATCCCAGGCCGGGAAATGGCGTTGGATCTTGGCAAGCTCTTCGTGCGCTTCCTCGATGAAGAGTTTCACGAGCTCGGGGTCGGCGTTTTCCGCCAACGCACGAACCACGGAGGTCCGCGAAATCGGAATAACAGGCGGAATCGCGGATCCACCGACCATGGTCGCGCCCGGATCGCCGACGTCGATGATCGTTCCGCCGACGGTGGAAATCTGCACCGTCTTTGCAAAAGCGGACGGGTCGATCGGCGGCACCGTTGGCACGGCTGGTGTTTGTTGCTGCTCGAGCGCCTGAACACACGCCTGTGCGTTGTCCAACATGTACCAGGGATCGCTGCGGCCGGCCTGCAGCGTTTCCATGTAGTACTCGACGCTCACGATGGCATCGGCGAGACGGTCCATGAAGCCCACCGGCAGAGCGCGTGCGCCCGGCTGCATCACACGCTTCAACTGCGTGGTGATGGCTTCGATAACGTCCACGGCGCGGGATTTACCGAGCATCAGCAGCCCGGCTTTCATACCGCGCATCAGCTCGTGCCAGCTGTCGAGGCCCGCCGCATCCAGCGTGCCGCCTACATTCTGTGTGATGGCTTCCTTGATGCGCGCCAGATTGAGAATGCACTCGCGCAGCACCGCGGCCTGCACCTGTTGGAATTCAACATCCTCGTCAGGCTCGGAGAGGTCGTCGGTCTTCGGCCGGATCATGCCGACCAGGCCGTCGTCGAGCCGGTCTTCCACGCTGATCAAGGTCGCGGCGATCATGACGAGCGTGGCCTCGTCGGCCTTGAGCTCGCCGGTCGTAATCTTCTCGAGCCGTTCGGTCTCTCCCTGCACTTTTCCGCGCAGCTCACCCAGGCCGAGGACGCCCAGCGTGTCGCCTATCTTGCGCAACAGCTCGACCTGCGGAGCCAGCTCTTTCGGCTGGCCGGCGCCACGTCGGACGAAGATGTCCAGAACATCTTTGACCTTCGACAGATCCTCGCGGATGGCCGCGGCGACCGTCTGCATCAACTTCACGCTCGGAGCGGAGAGGTTCTCGCGCTCCTGCTCGATGCTTTCGTCGACCGGGAGTAGCTCGGAGAGACGGAAGGACGCACGCACGGCCGTGACGCGTGGACCCGAGGACTCGGCGCGGCCGACGTAATACAACAGGTTGTTGAGAAGCTCGACGGCGGGCGACTGCGAGTAGCGCGCCTCGCCCTGCTCATAGAGGCGCCGGATTTCGCGATCGCCGAGACCGAGGAGGCGCTTCACCGAAACGCCGCCCTCGATGCCGTTCTCCTGCAGGGCCTCGATAATCGCCCCGATGACCCACCAGAGCTGGAACACCGGTTGGCGGGTCGCGATCTGCTCGAGCTTCTGGGCAACAGCGGCCAGGATGTCGAGATTTTGCTCGGTGCGCTCGCCACGGATCCAGCCGATGAGGCCGACCTGGAAGCGGGCGCGCAGACGCCGGGCCCATTGCTCCACCGTCAGCGGCGGCTCGCCAGGCGCGGCCGCGATCGGCTGTGCCTGTTTGTCGGATTTCAAGTTGAGCAGCAGCAGTGTGCCTTCGGACAGCAAGGCGCTGCCGCGCACCGCGCGCAGGTCATTCAACAGAGGCAGTAATACGAGTGCGAGGTCGCGGCCGCCGGCGAGCACGCGCTCGAGGTAGCTGGGCAACTGCACCATCGCGCGCATGAGCGCGTCGAGACTTTCTGCCTGGCTCTTACGCTCCGTCGCCGTGGCGAGCAGATAGCTCGCGACCTGCTCCATTTCCTCGGCGAGCAGCGCCGCGCCGTAAATTTCGAGCACGCGCAGGACACCCTGCACCTGGTGCAACTCTTGTGTGCAACGCTCGAGCAGGCTGACGTTGTCCGGCTGCTCGACGTAGTTCTCGAGCGCGGTGCGGGCCTCGGCGAGCGTCAGGTTCAGCTCGCGGCCGACAAAATCCAGCGTCTGGGAAGCGACTTCCGGCATGAAAAGCTCTTAGAAGAGGGGCTCAGGTGCCGCCGAAGGCGGACAGGGGCCGCCCTGGAGGTGCGCTCACCGCAGCCTTGGCGTTGTCGTCCAGGCGCTTGAACGCACCGGTGGATCCGATCGGCTCGGTACTCGTCCCGGGGAGACGGAACCCGGCGGCGGCTTTACGCAGCCCGGCGGAGAGCTCGGCCAGCTTGGCGATAGCGGCGGAGGTTGCGTTGGTGGATTCCGCGGTCTGGACGCTGATCTCCTTGAGGACTTGCATGTTGCGCGCGATATTCTGAGCGGCCCCGGTCTGTTGGCGGGAGCTGCCGGAAATGTTCTGCACGAGGCTGGCGATCTGGTTCGACACCTGCTCGATCTCCTCCAGGGCGGCACCCGCATTCTCCGCCAGGAGAGCGCCGCCGACCACGTCCGTCGTGCTGCGCTCCATCGAAACCACGGCCTCGTTCGTGTCTGTCTGAATCGTACGCACCAGGACTTCGATCTGCTTCGTGGCATTCGCCGCGCGCTCGGCGAGGCGCTGCACCTCGTCGGCGACGACTGCGAAGCCACGGCCCGCGTCACCCGCCATCGAAGCCTGGATCGAGGCATTCAAGGCCAGGATGTTGGTCTGCTCGGCGATGTCGTTGATGAGCTCCACGATGTTGCCGATCTCCTGGGAGCTCTCGCCGAGGCGCTTGATGCGCTTCGAGGTCTCCTGGATCGTCTCGCGGATGGTGTTCATACCGTCGATCGTGCGCCGCACGGCATCGCCACCCTTGTGGGCGACTTCCACCGAGTGGCGGGCGACGTCGGCCGCGCGCTCGGCGTTACCGGAAACCTCCTCCACGGAGGAGGCCATGCTGCCTGCCGATTCGGTCGCGGACGAGATCTGTTTGGATTGCGCGCCGCTAGCCTTGGCCAGGTGTTGGGAGAGCGCCTGGGTCTGGCGGGTGGCGCTGTCCAACTGGATGGCCGACTGGTTGATGGTGGTGACGAGGCCGCGCAGGGCGTCGACCGCGTAGTTGATCGAGTCGGCGATGGCGCCGGTGATGTCCTCGGTCACGGTTGCCTGAACCGTGAGATCGCCGTCAGCCAGACTCGACAGCTCGTCGAGGAGGCGCAGGATCGCCTGCTGATTGCGGTCGTTTTCCTTACGTTGGGTGTCGACAGTCACGCGTTGAGTTTCAACGGTCTTGCGTACCCGCAGGGACGAGATCACGCCCAGGACGAGAAGGATGAGGGCACCGGAAAGCAAAGCACCCGGCAGCCAGGCCGGCACTTTGCTTGCCGTCGGAACCGGCTCCGTGGCTTTCACAGCATTGGCGATGGCGCGAGCGTCGGCGGTGATGTCACGCGCGGCAGTTTGCGCAGCCGGCAGCGCGGGAGCGGCCGTTACGGCGCGGCGAATCGCGCTGTTGAGATCGGTATAGAGCGTATCGAGCGCTTTCAGCCGCTTCTCGGTGTCAGGACCCGGGGGCACCTTCGGCAGCGAAAGACCGGTATTGGCCCCTTGCAGACCCTGAATGACCTGGCCGAGGTAGTCATTGCTCTCGGCGAGCCGTTGCGCCGCCTGGTTGGTGGCGCCCCCGGAAGCCAGGGCCATCACATCGAGTTGCAGACGTTGCGCGCGCAGATCGAAGCGCTCCAGCGCGCGGCTACCGATGTCGACATTGGATCCGGTCAGGTTGCCGATGATCGCGCCCATCTCGGTGGTGAGGCGTGGCACGAGATCGCGAGTCTCGCGGGCGGCACTGCCCGCATCGATCAACGCGCCTTTGGCCTCGCTCACCACCGTCGCGTCGCCCAGAAGTCGTGAGAAGCGGGCGTCTTTTGCAAACGGAGCATTCGGATACGCTGCGGCGAAGTCCTTGAGCTGTTGCAGCTGCGACTGGAAGCTCGCAATGGTCGCCTCGTTACCGGCCACGGCTCCCTCCGCATCAACCGCGATGCCATACAACGCATCCACAGGGGCTGCCTGGGCGCTCGAGGCCGAAGCTGGGCCCTCCTGGGTGAAGTACAAAACGGCCGCCACCGCCAGCAGCAGCGTCGCTATCGCCAGCAACGCGGCAAGACCGCCGCCCGCGCGTGTCGAGGATGCCGAACCGCTCATATTGTTAAGGCCTTCGGCCAACTTTCCTGGGTCCGGTACGCCGGCCACCGGTGCGCCGGCCGCCGGTATGCCGGCCAGTCGAAGCAACCCGCTACAGGTAGCGGCGCTGCGAGGAAAGAAGGACCTGTCGCAAGACTTGTCATCAGGCAGCTGCCTCGGAGAACGCCGAGCTTTCCAGCACGGACCTCAAACTCAGCACGGGCCACTGCTCATTGGCGCGGCGGAATGCGCCCGCCAGGTAGCGCTCGCAGCGCGCCACCGTCGGCGGCGCGTCGCCCGAGAACTCGCCTTCGGCGAAACGCCGGAAGCCGAGGACCTCATCAACCAGGAGCCCCGCGGGGATTTCGCGGTGGTTCACGACCACGACACGGGTGTTGCGGGAAATCGGCGTCGTGCCGCTACCGAGAAATTGCCGCAGGTCGATGACCGGCAGGAGCTGGCCACGGACGTTCGCCAGGCCTTTGATCCACGGCTTCGCGCCCGGGACACGGGTCAGCGTCGGCGGCAAACCGAGCACTTCGCGGGTCTCCTCACGAGCCACCAGGTAGAGATCACCGGCCATGCGCAGAGCCACACCGACCCACTCGCGGCCGGTCGTGCCTTCCTGGTTCACCTGCGCGGAAACGGCACGGCCGCGACGCTCCAGCTCCGCCAGGAGCTCGAACGGCCGGTCGCGCAATGTCTTCAGAGGAACTTCGTCAGCCATGGTCAGTATCCGTTGACGCGTGCTGTGTTTGCATGGTCTGGGTACTCACGCGGACAAGGTCGCCTGGGCCTTGGCGACGAGCTGGTCGGGAGAGACCGGCTTCACCATGTAGTCCACGGCGCCCTGGCGCAGGCCCCAGATCCGGTCCGTCTCCTGGCCCTTCGACGTCACCATGATGATCGGGATGGTGCGGGTCTTCGGGTCGTTCGCCAGCGCACGGGTGGCCTGGTAGCCGTTCATGCCGGGCATGACGATATCCATGAAAATGAGGTCGGGGCTCATCTCACGCGCGAGACGCACGCCTTCAGCACCGTCCGCAGCGGCCGCCGTACGGTAGCCGTGCTTCTCGAGTGCCTTCTGCATGACGTGCACTTCGGTGGGCGAGTCGTCGACGATCAGTATCAGTGGCATTCCCTTATCTCCCGATATGCGTCTCGATCGCGCTCAGGAGCTCGTCCTTCGTAAACGGCTTGGTCAGGTAGTGCTCCGAGCCGACGATGCGACCCCGTGCGCGATCGAACAGGCCGTCCTTGGAAGACAGCATGATCACGGGAATGGAACGGAATACCTTGTTGTGCTTGATGAGGGAACAGGTCTGATAGCCGTCGAGCCGCGGCATCATGATGTCGACGAACACAATGTCAGGCTGGTGATCCGCGATCTTCGCCAGCGCGTCGAATCCGTCAATCGCCGTAAAGACTTCGCAACCCTCTTTCGCAAGCAGGGTTTCCGCCGTGCGACGGATTGTCTTGCTGTCGTCGATGACCAGAACCTTGAGACCCTGGAGTTTCGTGTTGCTGCCGGTCACGGTCAGGCAACTCCTTCCTTAACGGCCTTGAACGGGCCACACATGGGGTGGCGTTACGAGGAGCAAATGCAGCGCGGGTTTTAACATATCGGTAGACCCCTCGCTATGCAACGCGCGTCACGTTTTTTGCGATCGGCGCCGATGAACTCATCCTATGGGCACGCTGTCGGACATATTCGCGCCGTACGAGCATAATCGGGCCCTCAAAGCGTGACAGAGGAAGCAGGATGACCGAACGCCCCCGTCTCGGCGTCGTGATGGATCCCATTGGCGCCATCAAGTACGCGAAAGACTCCACTCTCGCCATGCTGCTCGCCGCCCAGGCGCGCGGTTTCGAGTTGGCCTACCTGGAGATGCAAGATCTGTTGCTCCGGGATGGGGTGGCGCTCGGGCGCGTGCGACCGCTGACGGTGGCGGCCGACCCGAAGAGCTGGTTCACGCTCGGCGAGCCCCGCATGGAGCCTCTGGGCGAGCTCGATTGCATCCTGATGCGCAAGGATCCACCGTTCGATACCGAATACATCTACTCCACCTACATTCTCGAGCGGGCCGCGGAGCAAGGCGCTCTCGTCGTCAACCGCCCACAGGGACTGCGGGACATGAATGAGAAGGTATACACGGCCTGGTTCCCGCAATGCTGTGCGCCTACTCTGATTACGCGCGATATGGGCGAAATGGGCGCCTTCCTGCGCGAGCACGGGCGGATCGTCTGCAAGCCGCTCGACGGCATGGGGGGGCGTTCCATTTTTGTGCTGGAGCGCAATGACAAGAACGTCAATGTCGTGTTCGAGACGCTCACACAATATGGTCAGCGCTTCGCGATCGTGCAACGTTATATTCCCGACATCGTCGACACCGGCGATTCGCGAGTGCTCGTGATCGACGCAGAGCCGGTCCCCTACGCGCTGGCCCGCATCCCGTCGGCGAACGACAATCGCGGCAATCTCGCGGCGGGCGCCCAGGGTGTCGGGCGACCCCTCAATGATCGGGACCGCTGGCTCGTCGGCCAGATCGGGCCCGCACTCGCGGCCAAGGGCATGCTGTTCGTGGGACTCGATGTCATAGGCGGCTATGTCACGGAAATCAACGTAACGAGTCCTACGGGCATTCGTGAGCTCGACAAGCAGTTCGGCATCAACATCGGCGATCTCTTCATCCAGGCGTTGGAGCGTCGCCTGGCGGCGTCACCCCGAGCCTCCTGAGCGATGCGCAGGTAAGATTCGCTGATGGCATCAAGAGCTCTGAGGCTGCGCGAAGGCAGGGCGCCGGTTCGGGACCGGCTGTTCGTAATGCTGTTTCTCGCGGCATTGGCACACGGACTGATTATCCTCGGTCTCACCTTCAACTCATCGCTCGGGGACAAGGGTGGCGCGCCGGGCCTGGAGGTACTGCTCGTCTCTGACGAGGTTCCGGAAGCGGACCGCAATGACTCGGCTACGTATCTTGCGCAACGGACCCAGCTGGGCTCGGGCAACACGCGCGAGGCCGTGGCCCCCCGTAATCGGGCATCTTCGGTCCCTATCCCGCAGCAGGACGGTGTTACCGATGGCAACGCGTTGGCACCCAAGGGCGACGTGGCCGGAACGGACGAAGAGCGTGTCCTCACCACGACGGGCTGGAGCTCCCGCGTTCAGTACCTGGCCGACGAAGGTAGCACCGGACGCTCGAACGATCGCCCACTACTGCTCGATCAGCAGGCGTCCGAACAACCGGGCCCCGAAGACGACCAGGGACCGGCTGAATTGCGCGGCCCGAAACGGGACGAGCTGTGGACGACGCCGGATACGAAAGCTGCCGAGCTCGCGCCCTACCTCGACGCCTGGCGACACAAGGTGGAGCACGTCGGCACGATTCATTTTCCAGCCGCGGCGCGCTCGGTAGGCCCGAAGGCAAACCCGGTCATCGAGGTGGGAATCCGCGCCGATGGCTCGCTCGATAAGGCGGAAATCCGCCGCAGCAGCGGCTCGAATGAGCTGGATAACGCGGCTCTCCAGACGCTCAAGCTCGCCGCCCCCTTCGATCCGTTCCCACCCGATCTGAAGCGCCAGCACCAGGTGTTGCGTTTTGTCTACGAATGGCAGTGGACGCGCCGCGGCGGCGTCACAGCCATTCCTTGAGCCGGCCGCGGCTCATCCCCATACTTGCGGCATGGGCGGCAAAAGCATCACAGTCACAGGCGTTCCGGGCATCGGCGGCTCCCCTTTTGCGGAGAGCGCGCAGAACAGCCTGACGAATCACCTGCTCATCGCCATGCCGTCCCTGTCGGATCCCAACTTTTCGCAGACGGTGGCCCTCATCTGCGAGCACACCGAAAAAGGTGCCTTGGGAATCGTGCTCAATAAGCCGTTGCCGATGCGGCTCTCCGACGTCCTTTCGCAGATGAAGCTCGAGCCGACCACGGAATACATTGCTGCGCAGCCGGTGCTTCGAGGCGGCCCCGTGCACACGGATCGCGGCTTCGTGCTGCATCGGCCGGGCGGAAAATGGGATCACACACACAAGGTGTCGGACACTATCCAGGTCACCACCTCCCGCGATGTGCTCGCGGCGATGGCGCGCGGTGAGGGCCCCTCCGACGCGTTCATCGCTCTCGGTTACGCAAACTGGGATTCCGGACAACTCGAACGTGAGATGCGTGAGAACGCATGGCTCACGGTACCCGTCGACGCGCGCCTGGTGTTCGACCTGCCTTTCGAGGAGCGTTGGGCCGGGGCGTGGCGACTGCTGGGCATTCAGCCCGAGAGGCTGAGCCCGGTGGCGGGCCACGCTTGACGAGCGCGCTGGGTCGCGACTGCGGCTTCGCACGCGCCTGGTCCGCATGACTGACATCCAGACCGTCCTCGCTTTCGATTTTGGATTCAAACGTATTGGCATCGCCTCCGGGGACACACTCACGGGGACGGCCGCGCCGCGTCCCGCGGCCGCGGTTCATCAGCAGGGGCCCGACTGGGACGCCATCGCGCGCGAAGTGCGGATGTTGAGTCCACGGTTGCTCGTGGTCGGAGCGCCGTATAATGCTGACGGTACTCCCGGAGCCCTCGCGCCGGCTGCGCGTCAGTTCGCGGCCGAACTCGAACGCCGCTTCGGTCTACCCGTGAACATGGTCGATGAACGCTGGTCGTCTCTCGAGGCGACCGCGGCGCTCAAAGCGCAGCGCGCTAGCGGCGAGCGCAAACGGCGTGTCCGGAAGGAAGACATCGACAGCGCCGCGGCGGCGGTGATTCTGGAGCGATGGCTCACGGGTGAGGGGCGGTGAATGGCTGTCGCGCTTGGGGCGAAAGGGCGACAAGCGACGCCGGTAGCGCGACGGCGATAGCAACAAGACGCGGCCAACGAACGACGATCGAACAGCAGGGCAAAGAGATGAGCATCGGGGGTAATCAGTCATGACGAGCGCGGCCACGGACCAACATCGGGCAGACGGGTCCTTGCGGCATTTGTTGACCCTCGACGGCCTGCCGCGCGCCGACATCGAGCGACTGCTGGAGCGCGCACAAAGCTTCGTCCGTCCGCTGGGCGTAAAGCCGCCGATCAGCACTGCCCTCGCCGGCGTCACCGTCGCCAACCTCTTCACCGAGCCTTCCACGCGCACGCGCGTCTCATTCGAGCTGGCGGCGAAGCGGCTCGGTGCCGACGTAGTGAATCTGGAAGTACAGCTCTCGTCCCGAGTGAAGGGCGAGAGCATGTTGGATACCGTGTTCACGCTGCAGTCGTTACACGTCGACGTCATGGTGATCCGCGACCCTGAGGCCGGGGTTCCGGACCTCGTGGCGACGAACGTAGCGCCGCACGTCAGTGTGTTGTCTGCCGGCGAGGCCCATGTTTCTCATCCCACGCAGGGGTTGTTGGACGCGCTGACGGTTCGCCAGCACAAGAAGCGCTTCGACAGGCTCGCTATTGCCATCGTCGGCGATATCAGGCACTCGCGTGTCGCGCGCTCCTCCTATCTCGTGTTCCGCACCCTTGGGGTGCCGGATCTGCGCATCGTAGCGCCGGAGGCTTTGATGCCCGCCGCTGAGGAATTTGCAGGGTGCAGCCGCCATACGACGCTCGAATCCGGGCTCGCGGGCGTCGATGTCGTCATGATGTTGCGCATCCAGAAAGAGCGCATGGGCCAGGTGGATCTACCGGACGCGGATCGCTACTTCTCCATGTACGGCCTGACCCCTGAGCGCCTGGAACTCGCGCGGCCGGACGCCATTGTGATGCATCCACAGCCGATGAACCGCGGTATCGAGATCGCCTCCGACGTCGCGGACGGCAAGCAGTCAGTCATTCGCGATCAGGTGCGCAACGGCGTGGCCGTGCGGATGGCGGTGCTGGCGGACGTGATCGAGTCGCGTGGCTGACAGGCCGCGAAGGCTGTTGATTGGTGAGGGGGCTGGCATCGGCCCCACGTTGTTTCTGGCGGAGCAGTTGCGGGTCCTCCTGGATGGACGCGCCTCTGCTGCCGCTCTCGCGCCGGCTGCGCCTGCCACAGCCCCACCGGCCGCCACCGAGGCGCCTTCGCCCCCTACTACACCTCTGAACCCACTGGTGCTGTTGGGCTCCGACACCTCCTTCCCGTTCCGCCCTCGCCCTTCCGTCATCATCGTCCCCGGCATTCCAACAGGCGTCATCGCGTGCATGCCCCTCCTCGAAGAATGGGGCATCGCCAGCCGCCTCGCCAGCACCGCCGATCTTCCCGGCTGTTTTGAAGGCACGGTGACCGCCTTGGCGGATGCGTGGCTGAGTTCACTCAACCCCACCGACCTCGCCGACGTTGAAATTTTCGCCTCCGGCCCAGCGCCCACGCTGGAGGCCACCGCCAATCTCGCACGCCACTACGGCGTGCCATGTGTGACGTCATCACCCGACGCAACTCTCGCACGCGATTGATTCGTGTTGACCGCGGAGGAAGTCAAGGCCGTTGCTGAGGAGCTTCGAGCTCCCTTGCCCTATTACACCCGTGAGCCCCGCGACGACTAACCGAAATTAATCTTCGTCTCCAGATTCGCCCGCGAATCCGCATTGACGAGCGCTTCCTCGAGATTGATCCGGTTGTCTTTATAGAGCGTGCGCAGAGCGTTATCGAAGCTCTGAATGCCGCGCTCGCCGCTCAGGGCGATGGCTTCCTTGATGCCGACGACGTCGCCCTTCTTCACGAGCTCCTGGATGTGCGGCGTGTTCAACATGACTTCCACGGCCGCGCAGCGCCGGTTGTCCTTACCCATGACGAGACGCTGGGCGAGGATCGCGCGTAGATACTGCGACAGATCGAGGAAGATCTGCGCGTGCTGCTCGCGCGGAAACATGTTGATGATGCGATCGAGGGACTCGGCACTGTTGTTCGCGTGCATGGTCGCGAGCACGAGGTGGCCGGTGCCGGCGAGATGGATCGCCGCCTCCATACTCTCGCGGTCACGGATCTCACCGATCAGAATCACGTCCGGCGCCGCGCGGACCACGCCACGCAGAGCGCGCGCGTAAGTCTTCGTGTCGAGGCCGACTTCGCGCTGATTCACGATCGAGCGCTTGTTCGTATGCAAGAACTCGATCGGGTCTTCGATCGTGACGATGTGATCGGATGCGTTCTCGTTCCGGTAATTGATCATCGCAGCGAGCGACGTCGACTTGCCCGAGCCCGTTGCACCCACCATCAGCACCATGCCGCGCCTGAGCATGATGAGGTCGGTGAGAACTTCGGGAAGACCGAGGTTTTCCATCCGTGGCATGTCCGCGGTGATATACCGCAGGACCATGGCCGGATAGCCACGTTGCATGAAGACGTTCACACGGAAGCGACCGAGTCCAGGCTCGGAAATTGCAAAATCGAGTTCCCACTCGTTTATGAAATGCTCGCGCTGCGGGTTGGTCATGAGCGCGTAGGCGGTCTGCTTCACCGTCTCGGGGGTGAGCACCTGCTTGTTGACCGCCAGGATCTGGCCTTCAATCTTGATCTTGATCGGCGCGTTGGAGGTGAAGAACAGGTCCGAGGCCTGCTTTTCCACCATCAGCTTGAAGAGCGGCTTGGTGTTGAGTGTCAGGCCCCCGGCGATGGCTTCAGCGCCAGCGCCCGCCAGAGCCGCCTGCGGGCCGGTGGACGACAGCGCGTCCGCCGCTTCTTTCAGAGCATTCATAAATTCTTCGCTACCTCGAGACCAGACAAGGCCGGACGAGCCCTAGGAGCCTGCATGACTAATGCTCGCCTACTGCGGCCGCCCCAGCTCGGCAGCTTTCTGCGATCGTTTCCCTTACATAGGCTCGTGCTATGCGCGGGAAACGATCGCAGAAATCTGCTCGATCTGGCTGGCTGTTGCGCACGCTTCGCGCGCTCACAGGCGGTCCGGGGCAGCCCTCGCGGGCAGCCCGTGCGACGCATGCGTCGCACCCCCAGCTACGGCGATCATTAGTCATCCAGGCTCCTAAATGCCCCGTCCCTCTTCCTCTTCAACAATGTGCAGGGAGCCACCGTCGTCGATGTTCTTTACCTCACGCTTGCTCTCGAGCTTGATGCGCAGGCGCAACTCGTTCTTGGAGTCCGCGTTACGCAACGCATCCTCGTAGGAAATGAAGCCGGTCTCGTACAGCTCGAACAACGACTGGTCGAAGGTCTTCATGCCGAGCCGGGTCGAGCGCGACATGACTTCCTTGATCTTGGCGACCTCGCCTTTGAAGATGAGGTCCTGGATGAGCGGCGAGTTGAGCATGATTTCCATGGACGCGATGCGGCCTGAGCCGGACTCGCGGGGAATGAGCCGCTGCGAGATGAGCGCCCGGATGTTCAGCGACATGTCCATCAGGAGCTGCTCGCGCCGCTCGTCGGGAAAGAAGTTGATGATACGGTCGAGAGCCTGGTTGGCGCTGTTGGCGTGCAGCGTGGCGAGCACGAGGTGACCCGTTTCCGAGAACTGGATGCCGTACTCCATCGTCTCACGGTCCCGAATCTCACCGATGAGGATGACATCCGGCGCCTGGCGCAGGGTGTTCTTCAGCGCCGCCTGCCACGAGTCCGTGTCGACCCCGACCTCGCGATGCGTGATGACGCAGCCCTTGTGTTGGTGAACGTACTCGACCGGGTCCTCGATGGTCACGATGTGGCCGCGGGTCTTCTCGTTCCGATAGCCGATCATCGCGGCGAGTGAGGTGGACTTACCGGAACCGGTGCCTCCGACGAGGAGGACGAGGCCGCGCTTCGTGAGGACGACTTCCTTCAGAATGGGCGGCAGATCGAGCTCTTCGAAGGTGGGAATCTTGGCGTTGATGAGACGGATGACGCAGCCGACAGCGCCCTGCTGCACGAACGCGCTCACGCGGAAGCGGCCGATTCCAGGCGGCGCGATCGCGAAATTGCACTCTTTTGTAGCGTCGAATTCCTTCGTCTGGCGATCGTTCATGATCGCGCGCACGAGCGTCGCCGACTGCTCCAGTGTCAGGGCACGCTCGCTCTGGGGGCGGATTTCACCGTCGATCTTGATAGCAGGCGGAAAGCCCGCGGTGACGAAAAGATCCGAGGCCTTCTTTTCGGTTACCCGCCGCAGCAGGTCCTGCATCAGCTTGATAGCTTGATCGCGATCCATAGAACAGCTCCCACCCGCGGCCCGTTGGAACGGGCCGGAGCAATTTAAACAGCGTCCTTGTTATGCGCTTTATAACGCGCTTCTTCCTTACTGACGACGCCCTTTGCAACGAGCTCGGTGAGGCACTGGTCGAGGGTCTGCATGCCCGCGGCCTGGCCGGTCTGGATCGCCGAATACATCTGCGCAATCTTGCCCTCACGGATGAGATTGCGGATCGCCGGAGTGCCGATCATGATTTCGTGAGCCGCGGCGCGACCACCGCCGTTGCGCTTCAACAACGTTTGCGAAATGACGGCGCGCAGCGACTCGGACAACATCGAGCGCACCATGTCCTTCTCGGCCGCCGGGAATACGTCGACAATACGGTCGATGGTTTTTGCGGCCGAGCTCGTGTGTAGGGTGCCGAACACGAGGTGGCCTGTCTCAGCAGCGGTAAGGGCGAGGCGGATCGTCTCCAGGTCGCGCATTTCGCCGACGAGGACGACATCGGGATCTTCACGCAGTGCCGAGCGCAACGCTTCCGTGAATCCCAGCGTGTCGCGGTGCACTTCACGCTGGTTCACGAGGCAGCGCTTCGACTCGTGCACGAACTCGATCGGATCCTCGATTGTGATGATGTGATCGGGCCGGTTGTCGTTACAGTGGTTGACCATGCCGGCCAGGGTCGTGGACTTGCCCGAGCCCGTCGGGCCCGTGACGAGCACGAGGCCGCGCGGCAACATGCACAGGTCGCGGAAAATCTTGGGCGCGTTCAGGTCATCCAGCGAGAGAATCACGGAGGGAATGTTGCGGAACACGGCGCCGGCGCCGCGGTTCTGGTTGAAGGCATTGACGCGGAAACGCGCCAGCTTGGGGATCTCGAAGGAGGAGTCGGTTTCGAAGAACTCCTCGTACGCCTTGCGCTGCTTGTCGTTCATGATGTCGTACACCATGCTGTGTACTTCCTTGTGCGACAGCGGCGGCATGTTGATGCGCTTCATGTCACCGTCAACGCGGATCATCGGCGGCACGCCGGAGGACAGGTGCAGGTCGGATGCGTTGTTCTTGACGGCGAACGCGAGAAGTTGCGCGATATCGACGGCCATTCAAGGCTCCAATGAGGGCGGAAAGAGACTTCGCGAGCGCACGCAAGCGTTCACGAGCACTGCGGTCCCGAGTGCGGGGCAGTATAACGGAGGGGTTCTACATCCAATATGTTAATGGGTCCGCAGAATTTGCCGGAACGCGTGGCGGAAGTTCGCGAACGCATGGAAAAGGCCGCCTTGGGGGCGGGCCGGCGTGTCGATTGCATCACACTCCTCGGAATCACCAAGGGACAGCCGGCTGCCGCGCTGCTCGCCGCCGCTCGCGGCGGCGTGAGGGATTTCGGCGAGAGTTACCTGCAGGAGGCGCTGGAGAAGATCGCCGCGGTGGAGCAACTGCAGGCCCAGGCGGCTCCCCCGGGCGCGCCGCGCGAGCCGGCCCTGACCTGGCATTTCGTCGGCCGGCTGCAGTCCAACAAAACGCGGCCGGTCGCGGAGGGGTTTGCCTGGGTGCATGCGGTGGACCGGCTGAAGATCGCCGAGCGGTTGGCGGAACAGCGGCCTTATTATGCGGCACCGCTGAACATCTGTTTACAGGTGAATGTCGCCGGTGAAGGCAGCAAGGGCGGCGTGGGCTTCGCCGAGTTGCCCGCCCTGGCAGCGGCGGTAGCGGCGCTACCGCGCCTCAAATTACGGGGACTGATGTGTCTGCCGCCGGAGGAAAACGATCCGGTGCGCCAACGCTACTGGTTCCGGAAGCTGCGCGAAGCTCTCGAGGGGCTCAATGCATCAGGGCTGGCCCTGGATACCTTGTCCATGGGGATGAGCGGGGACTTCGAGGCGGCGATCCAGGAAGGCGCCACCATAGTGAGGGTCGGAACGGCTCTGTTTGGGCCGCGACCGCCCTGAACGGGCCGGTTTAAACGCTTTGAGGCAACTTTTCCTCAAATAATGACCCCTACAGCCGTAGGCGCGGCCGGTGCCCGCGCGTGAAAACTGTTTAGCCGGCGCGGCTCTAAGGGTTCGAATAAGCTCGATTCGGCTGAAGTTAAGGTGAGGGCCATTCCGGGCGCGCAGGGTGCGAGGTTCAGGCTTGCGGCGCGCGTGTTACGCGCTCACAAGCGGCAGAGGTGGCCGAAAGGCCCTCAGGTTGGTCGCCTCGACCCGCAGAGAAGTTGGGCGAAGCCCTAGACAAGAGGTTAAAAATGCGGCTGGCATTCCTGGGCGGTGGCAACATGGGGAGGGCGCTCATCGGCGGTCTTTTGCGCCGGGGCACCCGACCGGAACAGATCACGGTAGGCGAAAGCGTCGAGGCCGCGCGCTCGTCCCTCGTACGGGATCTGGGAATCACTGCCACGGCGGACAATGTCGCGGCAGTGGAAAACGCAGAGCTGATCGTGCTGGCGGTAAAGCCGCAGGACGCGGCCGCCGTGCTCGCGTCGCTACAGCCGTTACTGGCGCGTAACAAACCCATCGTCCTGTCTGTTGCCGCTGGCATCCGTACCTCCACCCTGGAAGGCTGGTGCGGCCCTGAGATTCCCGTGGTGCGTGCCATGCCTAACAGGCCAGCGCTCGTGGGCGCCGGGGTGACCGGTCTGTACGCGCCCGCCCATGTCGGTGCCACACATCGCGCCGCGGCCGAACGGGTCATGCTGTCCGTTGGCGAAGTTGTTTGGGTTCCTACAGAAGACGCGATCGACGTCGTGACTGCGCTCTCGGGCAGCGGCCCGGCGTACTTCTTCCTCCTGGCGGAACTCATGGCGGAGGCGGCATCAGACCTGGGACTCGAGCCGCAGGCGGCGCGCCGCCTCGCCATTGCTACCCTCCACGGCGCGGGTCTCCTGGCAAACTCCAGCGACGGGGATCTAGCCCGACTGCGAGCGGAAGTGACATCGAAGGGCGGAACGACAGAGGCCGCGGTACGTACGATGGACGCTGCCGATCTCAGGGGAATCATCTCGCGTGCGCTGGACGCCGCGACTCGACGGAGCCGCGAGCTCGCCGAGCAATTCGGCTCGTAGGAACCGCGCGCTGCCATTTCCCGCATAATGTACCCGGTTATACGGGCTCACGAGCGAACATGGCATGAATGCGATCATCTACGTTGTCGACACGCTGCTGTCCCTGGCGCTGTTTGTCGTCCTGGCACGACTGCTGCTGCAATGGACGCGCGCCGATTTCCGCAATCCGCTGTGCCAGGCCATCGTACGACTCACCAATCCCCTGATTTTGCCGTTGCGGCGCATTCTGCCGCCGATTGGCAAGGTCGACACCGCCTCGGTCGTGGCAGTCCTTATCGTTGCCACCGTGGAGGTCGCCATCGTCGCGGCGCTGCGGGGCGGCGGCTTTCCGACACCCTTCTTCTGGATACAGCTCGTCGCGCTGGAAATCGCGCGGACCCTGTTGTGGACGTACTTCTACGCCATCGTTCTCTATGCGCTGCTGAGTCTCATCGCGCCGGGTGGGTATTCCCCGATGCAATCGGTGCTGGCGACGGTATGCGAGCCGGTGTTGCGTCCGTTCCGGCGCCTGATTCCCTCCGTGGCCGGACTCGATCTATCGCCGCTGTGGGCATGCATTGCCATTCAGGCGATTCTGATCCTACTTCATTGACAGAGTCAGTTTCGTGCTACGTCCGCTGTGCGGTACCGCGTCGCTTGCCCTGACACAGGGCAGCTCCGGGACTGGGTTGCTCGCGCGTCGTAATGATGACGTTTTTTGACTGTATTTTCAGCCTCGGCGTGCCGCGCGCGGAAGTCGAGCGAACGGCCCACGCGGTTATGAAACACGCTCTTAGCGTTCACATCGCAACGAGAATGAGAGCATTCGTACGCGTTCCGACTACGCTCGCAGCGACGCAAAATACGCATGCTGACGGTCGCGCTGAGGCCCTTACGCGCATCTCACAGGCGCAAAACACTTAAAAAAAAGGCATTTCAGCGTCACCGCGCACGAAATAATGCTTGCGAAAGCACACGCATGTGCTATTTTCCGCGCCGATTCTCTCTACGCGGAAACAGTGGCACCGCGTTTCACGCTCACAAAATTTTATTCGAGGAGTAGCGCAATATGGCGAAAAAGGGTGGCGCACCGACGAAGTCGGAAGTCCTGACTCAGATTTCCAAAGACACAGGTCTCTCGCGCAAGCAGGTCGGAGGCGTCTTCGACTCACTCGGCGGCGTGATCAAGAAGAGCCTGCGCGGTAACGGCCTGTTCACCATGCCCGGTCTGCTGAAGATGAAGGTCGTCAAGAAGCCCGCTACCAAGGCGCGCGAAGGTGTCAATCCGTTCACCGGCGAAAAGATGATGTTCAAGGCCAAGCCCGCGAGCAAGAAGGTCCGTGTAATGCCCTTGAAGAGCCTCAAGGCGATGGTCAACTCGTAAGACGCTGTTCTTAAGCCAGACCCGTTCTTATGTCTGACTGAAGCCCGAAAGGATCGATGATCCTTTCGGGTTTTTGCTTTTTAGAAGGGGGCTTTCTGACGGCTCGCCAGGCGCCCGCCTGGCGATTTTCCCGATAGACCTCAGCGAATGCTGAGAAGCTCAACGTCGAACAGCAGGGTCGCGTTGGGAGGAATAACACCACCGGCGCCACGCGTGCCATAACCGAGTTCCGCCGGAATGACGAGCCGGCGCTGGCCCCCGGCCTGCATGCCGGCGACGCCCTGATCCCAACCCTGAATGACCTGCCCGCCGCCAACAGGGAAGCTGAACGGATCGTTACGATCGAGCGAGCTGTCGAACTTCTTGCCCTTGTGGTCCGGGGCATCCTCCACGTACAGCCAGCCCGTGTAATGCACGACGGCCGTCTGGCCCGCCTTGATGGCGGGTCCGGTACCGGGCTTCAGCTCTGTGATAGTCAGTTGGGCAGTGGGCACAGTCGACTCCTGGGTGTTGGCACTGCAGCCGCCCAGAAGGACGGCTGCAGCAAGTAGGGCCTGTATTGAACGAAACATCCGGGGACGGAGCATGCGGCTAGCTCATGCCGCCGTGCCTAGGCGGCTCCACCGGGCTGAACGCCAGCCAGCCGCACCAGCAGGCGGTTCAGCCGTTGCACGTACTCCGCCGGGTTGGCGAGTTGGCTGCCCTCGGCAAGCGCAGCCTGCTCGTAGAGCACCTGCGCGAACTCCTTGAATTGTCCCTCGTCCGTGACACTCTCCAGGTACTTGACCAGCGGATGCTCGACATTCAGCTCGAGCGTGGGCTTGGATTCCGGCACTTTCTGCCCTGTGGCCGAGAGGATGCGCCGCATGTTGGCACCCATGTCGTGCTCGCCAAGAGCGAGACAGGAGGGCGAATCCTTGAGGCGCAAGCTGACACGCACTTCTTCGATCCGATCGCCCACAGCGTCTTTTACGCGCTTCAGGAGGCCTTCGCTCTCCTTCAGCTCTTCCTGGTGCTGTTTCTTTTGGTCCTCGGACTCCAGGCCGCCGAGCTCCAGGTCACCGCGCGCGGCATCCTTGAGTTTCTTACCCTCGAACTCGTCGATCTGTCCCATCACCCACTCGTCGATACGCTCCGCGAGCAGCAGGACCTCCAGGCCCAGCTCTTTCAGCCGCTCGATATAGGGGCTCGAGCGAGCCGCGTCGACGCTGTCGGCGATCACGAAATAGATGCGGTCCTGCCCGGGTTTCATGCGCTCGATGTACTGGGCGAAGCTCACCGAGGGCTCGTTGTTCGACTCGTGAGTGCTCGCGAACCGCAGCAACGACAGCAGCGTGGCGCGGTTGGCATAGTCCTGACCCACGCCTTCCTTGATCACCGCGCCAAACTCTTTCCAGAACGTCGCGTACTTCGCGGCGTCGTCCTTCGCAATGCGAGTCAGCATGTCGAGAACGCGCTTGGTCAGACCGTTGCGGATCGCCTCAACTTCGGGCTCCTGCTGGAGCAGCTCGCGCGAGACGTTCAACGGCAGATCGCTCGAGTCCACCACGCCCTTTACGAAGCGCAGGTAGAGCGGCAGGAACTGTTCCGCGTCATCCATGATGAAGACGCGGCGTACGTACAGCTTCAGGCCTCGCGCGGCGTCCCGCTGCCACAGATCGAACGGCGCACGGCCGGGGATGTACAGCAGGCTGGTGTACTCACGCTTGCCTTCGACCTTGTTGTGACTCCACGTGAGGGGATCGGTGAAGTCGTGGGCAAGGTGCTGGTAGAACTGGGTGTACTCCTCATCCTTGATCTCGGTACGCGGCAGCGTCCAGAGCGCCTTCGCCTGGTTCACCGTCTCGTATTCGAGCGAGGCCTCGCCCTCCTTGCGCATGCGCACGGGGAAACCGATGTGGTCGGAGTACTTGCGGATCAGGGAGCGGAGTCGGAAGGAATCGGCGAACTCCTTCGCATCGTCTTTCAGATGCAGGGTCACAGCGGTGCCGCGGTCGGCGCGCGTGATCGTCCCGACGGTAAATTCGCCGTCGGCGCGGGATTCCCAATGCACGCCCTCCTCGTCCGGAGCGCCCGCCTTGCGGGACTGCACTTCCACGCGATCGGCAACGATAAAGGCGGAGTAGAAGCCGACACCAAACTGCCCGATGAGCGCCGAGGCCTTCTGCTGGTCTCCCGAGAGGGATTTGAAGAACTGCGCGGTTCCCGAGCGGGCGATGGTGCCGAGGTTGGCAATGACCTCATCCCGATTCATGCCAATGCCGTTGTCGCGAACGGTGACCGTGCCGGCCTTCGGATCGGCGTCGATGGTGATCTGCAGATCCGGATCCTTCGCCAGCAGCCCGGGATCCGCGATGGCCGCGAAACGCAGCCGGTCGTTGGCATCCGAGGCATTCGAGATGAGCTCGCGGAGGAAGATCTCCTTGTGGCTGTACAAGGAGTGGATCATGAGCTGCAGCAGCTCGCGGACTTCCGCCTGGAAGCCGTGGGTCTGCTTATCCGTGCTCTGTTCTGGCGTCTGTTCTATGGTTGTCATGCTGGCCCTTCCGTTTTTTCTGCCCTGTATCGGAAGGGAGCGATGATGGTCATCAGATCAGATTTTTCAAGCTCCAGAGCCAGCCGAGCGGTACGGTGGCGACGAGGGCAACCAGGGGCCGGACTACGGCGGCCGCTTCCAGGGCAACCGCAGTCGCGATGTGGCGACAGGCGCCGGCGAGATCGTCGAGCTCGTCCCACAGGTTCAGAAAGATTTCCATCTACGGACGACTGTACGCAGCGCACCCAGGTCGGGGCGTGCTGGAACTCACAGACGGACCAGTTCGGACCGTATGTGCGTTGCGTCAGCTTGCAGGAGTGCCGAGGGCTGCGTAGTCTGCGGAGAACCTGTCCAAGGGTGCATTTTTCATAAAATGAAGCGGATTGTCGTCATGAACCCCAAGGGAGGTTCTGGCAAGACGACTATCGCAATCAATCTGGCGAGCTATTTTGCCTCCCGCCAGTTCTCGCCGGTCCTCATGGATTTCGATCCGCAGGGCTCCTCCATCCGTTGGGTAAAAAAACGTCAGCCGACACAGCCCCATATTCACGCCATCGCGGCATTCGAGAAGGACGGGCGCACGACCCGCGCATTCCAACTGCGGGTACCGGATAAGTCGAGCCACGTGATCGTGGACACACCGGCCGCCATCGAGTCGCGCGAGATGCCGGACATTACCAAGGATGCCGACAAGATCCTCGTGCCGGTGTTGCCGTCAGATATCGATATCCATGCTTGTTCACGCTGCATCCGGGACCTGCTGCTGGTCGCGAAGATCCGCCGCGAGGACGACCGGATCGGTGTGATCGCCAACCGCATCCGTCGCAACACCCTCACCTACCAGACGCTGATCCGCTTCCTGCAGACCCT
>DATMQL010000170.1:0-5898 GCA_035566815.1 Steroidobacteraceae bacterium
GCTATGCATCGCTGCGCTCCATCAAACAGGCCGCGGCGAAGCCCATCGAAGTGCTCTCTCTCGAGGACCTCGGCGTAGCCGCCGCACACGTCGGCGAGAGCGGGTCGTTATCGCGCGTCCGGCGCATGTACATACCTGAGAAGGGCCGTGCAGAGATGATCGAAGGCACAGTCGAGGAAAAGGCGGCGCGACTCGCGCAGATCATCAAGGATCACGCCGGGAGCGCCGCATGAGTAGGATTCTGATCATTGCCGAGCATCGGCGCGGCGAGCTGCGGCCCGTGACCCTCGAGTTGGTCACTGCGGCGCAGGCCGCGCGCCGCGCTCCTTCTGACAAAGTCACGGTTGCCGTGATATCGGACGAGCCCGCGAAGTTTATCCCGGCGCTCAGCGTGGCCGGTGTCGATGAGATCGTGGCTGTGAAGGTCGCCGCGCACGATTTCGAGCCGGACACTTACGAGGCTGTCGTGGCGGCGCTCATCGAAGTGCGCCAGCCGGCGCTGGTCCTGGTTCCTCACAGCATCGACTCCTTCGGTTACGCAGCGGCACTGGCGGCCAAGGGCCGCTACGGATTCGCGACCGATGTGTTCCGCTTCGAATACCAGGACGATGGCCTCGTCGCGACGCGCGGCGGTTATGGTCAGAAGGTCAATGTCGAAGTCGATTTTCCCGGCAAGGACATTGTCGTGCTCGCGCTTCGAGCCAACATGTTCAAACCGCCGGAAGCCGCCGCGTCGCCTGCGGTGGTTGACTTCCCTGCGCCGCCCGTGAAGACGCGCGTGACCGGCCGCGAATTCATCGAGATGAGCTCCGCGGACGATGTCGACATGACGGCGGCTGAATTCATCCTGGCGATCGGTCGCGGCATCGGCGAGCAGTCGAATGTCGAGCAGTTTCGCGAGCTTGCCGACACGGTCGGTGCCACGCTGGGTTGCTCACGGCCGATCGCTGACGCGGGCTGGTTGCCCAAGAGCCGTCAGATCGGGCAGTCGGGCAAGACTGCGAGCTCCTGCAAGTTGTATGTCGCGATGGGGATCTCGGGGGCGATCCAACATCTCGCCGGTATGAAGCACGTCAGCACCATCGTGGCGGTAAACGCCGACGCCGGTGCGTCGATCTTCAGTATCGCCAAGTACGGCATCGTGGGGGATATCTTTGAGATATCCGAAGCGCTGCGCGAGCACTTCTGAATGGCCCAACGGGAGAGAATACGGTGACCAGTACACAGAGCGCCCCGGCCGCCACCGCTGACGGTCTCGTCGGCGGCCAGGCGGGTGACAAGCCCAAGACTCTCGAGCGCGGCATCGACTGGACGGGTGCATTCTGGGTCGCCAGCGGCGTACCACCCCTGGTGTTGTTTTCGATCGGCGCCGTGGCGGCCACGGTCGGCAATCTCTCCTGGATCGTGTGGACGGCCTCCATTGTAATGGGCTTCGTACAGTCCTTTACCTATGCGGAGATCGCCGGACTGTTTCCCGAGAAATCCGGCGGCACCTCCGTTTATGGGGCCATCGCGTGGGTCCGTTACGGCAAGCTGATTGCGCCGATCTCGGTCTGGTGCAACTGGTTTGCCTGGTCGCCGGTGCAGGCCATTGGCTCGGGGCTCGCGGCCGGTTACATCTTGAACGGCCTGTTTCCGCCGGACTCCGTCATCAACACCTGGCAGTTGACATTGCTGGATCTCACCGCCGTCAAGGCGGGCCTCACTCTGAGGATCAATGCCATATTCGTACTGGGCGCGGCAATCCTCATAGCCGTCAAGATCATCCAGGATGGGGGCATTCTCCGGTCGGCCAACACGACCAAGATCCTGGGCATCTCGGCGATGATTCCGCTCATCCTGATCGGCGTGGTGCCGCTCTTTACCGGCGATGTAGTCAAGACTCACTTCTTCCCGCTCGTGCCGCTGGTCCATGACGCTGCCGGCACAATCAGTAGCGGCTCGTGGAACGCCGCGGGCTGGACCGCTGTTGCCGGCGCGATGTTCCTGGCCGCCTGGTCGACGTACGGCTTCGAGACTGCCGTGTGCTACACGGGCGAATTCAAGGATCCGAAGACGGACACGTTCAAGGCGATCTTCTACTCCGGCCTGTTGTGCCTGGTCGTCTACACCATCGTGCCGTTTGCCTTCCAGGGTTACCTCGGCCTGGGTGAGTTGGTGAAACCCGCGGTGCTGGACGCTCACGGCGCAGTGCTCGCGCCTGCTGTCTACAGCGGCATGCTCGCTCCCGACATCGCCAGTGGCATGGGTGTCGGCGGCGTGATGGCGAAGATGGTGCACCTGGGGACAATCGGCGGGGCGGTCATTATCGTCATGCTGATTCTCGCCGTGGTGCTGTCGTTGATGACATCGATGGCCGGCTCGTCGCGGACGCTCTACCAGGCCTCCGTCGACGGCTGGTTGCCGAAATATCTGTCGAGGCTCAACGGGCGCGGCGCACCGAGCAACGCGATGCTCACCAACCTCGGGTTCAACCTGCTGCTGCTCCTGATGTCGGACTACGTGTTCGTCCTGGCAGCCGCCAATGTCGGCTACCTGATCTTCAGCTTCCTGAATCTCAACTCCGGTTGGATTCACCGCATGGACCGGCCCACCCAGGTGCGGCCGTGGCGAGCGCCGAGTTGGGTCATTGCCGCCGGCGCCGTGCTGGCGTTCGTCAACGTGGCCTTCATGGGAATGGGCGCCGATACTTCCGGCATCGGCACGCTGCGCTCGGGTCTCATTTTCGCGGCGCTGATCGTGCCGGTGTTCGTCTATCGCCACTACATCCAGGACAAGGGCAGGTTCCCCGCCGCAATGGAAGCGGACCTCGAGATAGGAGAAGGGCAGGCGGTGGTGAAGCGGGCCGGGATCTGGCCCTACCTGGCGTTGGCGCTGGGGGTTGTGGTGCTGGTCGTCACACACATGCTCGCGGTCTACTGACAGGGCGCAAGCAATGCTGGTCACCGGAATCAAAAGCAAACCCGTCTACACGCCATTGGCGCCGGACCTGAGTGGCAGGTATCACCTGATGCTCGGCCATGGCGTGGGTCGTGAGCCGCTGTTACGTGTTTTGCGGGATTTGCGTGTGGCCGCTCCCGAAAGCGGGGCACGCACACGCGTCCTGTTCGTCGGTAACCCGGACGAACAGGCCGCGGGTGATAAGGAGTTCCGAGCCGCCGGCGCCGCGGAGGTGCGGTTGTTCGGGCGCGCCGATGAGTTGCTCATGGACTTTCAGGACGTGCTGACACACTCCTTCATGGGAACCCGGTTGTATGTGGCAGGCCCGGAAAGCTTCATGGGCCTGGTGATGCGCATCGCACGGCAGTTCAATCTCAACAAGGACGAGGTGCGCGCCGAAGAGTGTGGCTCGGCGGCCCGGCGTGTCTACTGCATTCATTGCCAGACCGCCACGGAAAACGTCACCACGAACATCGTCCAGTGCAAAGACTGCAACCGCTGGTTGCTCGTCCGGGACCACTACTCGAGCCGCCTCGCCGCGTACATGGGTGTGATGGTCGATGCCGAGGCGCCTGGCGAGCGGCCCGATGTGAAAGAGGTTTTCCCGTGAGCCACGCCGATACCATTGCGGTTCGGGTGGTCGCGGTCGAGCAGGTCACGCCGCAGATCAAACACTTCAAGCTCGCGGCCGTGGATGGCTCGCGCCTGCCGGCGTTCTCAGGTGGATCACACATCATCGTGGTGATGCGCGACGTGGATCGCGTGCACCGCAACCCGTATTCGCTGTTGGGTATTCCGGGCGAGCTCGAAACTTACGAGATCGCGGTCCGACGCATGGAGCAGTCACGCGGTGGCTCGCAATTCATGCACGATTCAGTGCAGGTCGGTAGCACTCTGGAGATCGCGCATCCGGTTAATTTATTCGGCCTGAGCAAGATAGGTCGCAAGCACATCCTGATCGCCGGGGGTGTCGGTATCACGCCGATCCTGGCGCAGATGGAAGACCTCCACCAGGACTCGGTCCCGTATGAGATTCACTATAGCGTGCGCTCGCCGGAGCACGCGGCATTCCTGGCCCGACTCGGCAACCGTGCCGCCGAGCGGCTCAACATGTATTACGACAGCAACGGCGATGCGATCGATTTCGATGGGCTGCTGTCGACCCAACCTCTGGGCACCCATTTCTATGTGTGCGGGCCTGCGGGAATGATCGAGCTAGTCGTGACGAAGGCACGCAAGTGGGGCTGGCCGGAGAGCCACATCCATTGGGAGCAGTTCAGCGCGCCCCCCGCGGGTGAGGCGTTCGATGTGCACCTGGCGAAAGCCAATCTCGATGTGCATGTTGTCCCCGACCAGAGCCTCCTCGAATGTATCGAGGCTGCCGGTGTGGAGGTTCCGTACCTGTGCCGTGGCGGCGTCTGTGGGTTCTGTAGAACCGACGTGCTGGAGCTCGATGGCGAGCTCATCCACAACGATCACTATCTGTCAGACGAGGAGAAGGCGTCGGGCAGGGTAATCATGCCGTGCGTGTCGCGGGCTCGATGTAGGAAGCTGGTCCTGGACCTCTGAAGGAGAACGTAAGTGAGCGTTGCATTCAAACCTGACGAGACCTTCCGCGACGACTTCACGTTTCGCAACAGCCCGCAGGCGATCCGGCGCTTTCCGCTGCCCTTTCCCGAAGACAAGTACATGTATTCGGTGAATATCGAGGCGCATCGTGCCGGACCGGTGGGGTCGGTGATCGAGTTCCCCATCGATATCGACGAGCACTACGTGGCGGAGTGCCGCGAGCGCGCGCTGGTTCTGCAAGAGGATCCGCTGCGCTTTCAGGCGATGCCGCACATGATGAGCGCGCAGTGGGACTGCCTCGAGCTCATCATGGAATCGCTATCCCGCGACTATCCGCAACACTTCACGCTCGAGAGACAGGGTAATCGTTGGGTCTGGACGAATCGACCCCTCGGCATTCACCAGGCTTTCACCTTTGGCGATCCGGCGACGTTGCCGCAACAACCGCTCGACTACATCACACGCCAGGTACAGGGCGACTGGGTGGTGATGGACCAGAGGGAAGGCGATCTGTGGGCGGAAGCGGGCATGGTGACCACGCAGGCCGATTGGTCGTTGAACTTCGACATCGGCATGAGTTTCAAGGAGTGGCATGGCCCGGTGCCGCTGGCGCACGAGATGGGCGTGTTCGATCGGGCGCTCAAATACCTGTTGGGATTGCGCCTGAACGAGCCGGTCCGGCGTTTGAACTGGACGATGACCGTCAATCCGCGGCTCGATACCTCGCCCGAGACGTACCACAGGTGGGGGACGGATCGCGGGAGCGTCACCCCGCAGAATGTGGGTGACAAGGTGCATCTGCGTGTCGAGCTCCAGGGGTTGTGGCGTCTCCCCCGGTCGAATGGGATCGTCTTCAGTGTTCGGGGTTATCTCATCAGCATGCGGGAGCTCGCGACGATTCCAAAGTGGGCGAAACGCGTACATCGCGTGCTACGGGATCTTCATCCGGCGCTGATGGATTACAAGGGGCTCACACGTTACCGGGATACGGTGGTCGCGTATCTCGCGCCTTTCGATGACGGCGCGCCGACTACGCCGGGTACCGCGCCGGAATGACGCTCCGGAATTGCCCCGCTCGCCGGCAAAAACCACGCTTTTTGCCCGGGGCGCGTAGCCGGCGTGTCGACACAGCAGATAGGTTGGCTGCTAAAAATGGCCGAAGGCCATTTTTAGCCAATAAAACAATAGGAGATATGACATGGCGTTGAGTTGGCGTACTACGGTTCTGGCTGGGCGACATCGTGCGCTGGGCTCCAAGCTCGAGGACTGGAATGGCATGGGGACCGCCTGGACCTATGCCACGGATATGGCGCTCGACCATGTGGCGATCCGGACCAGGGCCGGACTGATGGATGTCTCGGGCCTGAAGAAGCTCCATGTCGTGGGCCC
>DATMQL010000171.1:0-2575 GCA_035566815.1 Steroidobacteraceae bacterium
GTCAGCAATCGGTTCTCGCTCAGCAGCTCGCGCACCTGGGAAAGCTCCGTGTTACGGCCGACGAAACTGGTCAATTGGGCCGGAAGACGTTGAGATACAACGGCTTTCGACACCCGCAGTGGAGGAAACTCGTTGACCACATCGGGATGGCACAATTGCACCACCCGCTCCGGGCGGGGGAGGTCACGCAGCGCATGGGTGCCCAAATCGGACAACCACGCGTCGGAAGGAAGCACGTCGAGCACCAGCACCTCCGTCGCGCCCGACAGCACGGTCTGGCCCCCGTGCCCTAGATCGCGCAGGCGCGCAGTCCGATTGATTGTCGGGCCGGCGTAGTTGCCCTCGTCGCGCATCTGGATCTCACCGGTGTGCACGCCGATCCGCAACCGGATTGGGGCCAATGGGGCGCGCTGCAACGCCAACGCCGCTGCCACCGCATCCGAGGCGCGCGCGAAGGCCGCCACAAAACTGTCACCCTCACCCTGCTCGACCGGCCGCACCCCGCCGTGTGCGGCGATGACATCAGACACGACGCTGTTAAGCCGCGCGATGGCGGCCGTCATTTCCTCGGGCTGGGTCTCCCACAGCCGCGTGGAGCCCTCGACATCGGCCAACAGCAACGTCACGGTGCCCGTCGGCAACAGCCCGCTCACGCTCAGCTCGCTCCAGTCCACCAGGGGCGTATCCACACGTCGATCGATCTCGCTCATGCTAGCCAGCATGCGGCCCCCACGGACCGCAAAACATCAGCGAAAACGCGTACATTGCCGCCCATCGCGCACGGATGTTTCACCGTCAGCTGTGGCGGGCTGCCTCCTGGACGA
Organism: Steroidobacteraceae bacterium; assembly: GCA_035566815.1. Taxonomy (GTDB): domain Bacteria; phylum Pseudomonadota; class Gammaproteobacteria; order Steroidobacterales; family Steroidobacteraceae; genus 13-2-20CM-66-19. The sequence continues at coordinate 825 of DATMQL010000171.1, forward strand.
GCTGCACCCGCGACGTAAGGCCGAGTTTGGTGTAGACGTGGGTGAGGTGGCTCTGCACGGTGCGTGGTGAGACGAAAAGTCTTGTGGCGATGTCGTTGTTGGCCAATCCTTCACTGACGAGGCGTACCACTTGATGTTCGGTCGGGGTGAGTGAGGCCCAGCCGCTGGTGCGCCGCTTACGCTCGCCGCGCCCGCGCTGCGCGTAGGCGATCGCTTCTTCGGTGGACAGCATCGCGCCCTCAGTCCAGGCATCGTTGAAGTCCTTATCGCTCAACGTATTACGTAGTGCTGCCACCGAGGATAGATAGTCGTTGTCCCAGACCTTGAATCGGACTTCGCCCATACGCTGCCGGATGGCCTCTGCCGCGCCGAATAGCCGGGCGGCTTCGCGGAGGCTGCCGGCAGTACCGGCAAGAGCGCCGATGCACTCCAGATTGTCGGAGATTCCCAGGTAGGCTCCCGCTTCGACCGCGCATGCGAGGGCGTCGTGGGCGTCGCATTCGGCTTGCTCGGGCTCGCCTTGCGCCATCGCAACCCGGGCACGCGTGGTCAGTGCCCACATCAGGTACCAGCCCGCCGCGGTCGTTACCGCCTCTTGTGCCGTGCGGCGCGCCGCGACTAGGTCTCCGTTAGCCAATGCGGCCTGCGCGTTGAACGTTCGAGCTACCGCCCCCAACCGGGGAATGGCACTCATCCCGTGCCTGCAGGCCGTATCGGTTGCATCTCGCGCGGTCGCAGCATCGCCCGACGCCAGCGCCGCCATGCCCAACGCGGTGTACGCGATGCCGTTGAAAAGGCTCCCAATCTCGTGGGCGCCGTCGAGGGCCTCGTCCGCGGCGGCCCTCGCCGCACCGACGTCGCCATGGCATGCCAGCGCCATGCCCTGGCCGGCGAGTCCTAACTTCTGAAAATTCACATAGTGACCCGCCTCGGCCACGGCACTGGCGGCACGGAAATTTGCGATCGCCCCAACTGAATCGCCGCGCGCTAATTCCGCCAGTCCGAGGCACCAGCGGCACCGCACCAAGCTGGCGCGGTAACCGATCGCCTCGGCGAGCTCACACCCCTCCTCAGCGACTGTGCGCGCCGCAATCAGGTCACCCGTAGTCACCGTCACGAGCGCCTCGATGCTGAGGATGTGGCTGAGCCTCAACCGATCGCCAAGTGCACGGGCGAGTTGGATCGCCTCGGCGCGGTAGCCACGAGCCGCTTCAGCGTCGACGGCGATCAAGGCGCAGGCGGCCAGCGCGCGGGCAAGCAGGGGCGGGTTATCCAGCTCGCGCGCGATTGACAAGGCGTCTTTAGCCTGCTTCGAGCTGTCCGCGTCCCACCCGATTATGGCCGTGAGCAGGACCCTGTCGGCGAGCGCCCGCGCGCGGACAGCTGGAGCTATCTCGACGGGGGCGTTGTCGCCAAGGATCGCGTCGAACCACGACACCCCTTCGGCGGGGCGTGGTTGCCACAGCGGCGTCAATGACGACGTGAGCGCCAAGGCCGACTCTGCATCTCCGTTTTCTCGGCTCCAGGCGAATGCGGCGCGCATGTTGTCGATCTCGGTTTCGATCTGCTCGACACGCTGCCCATAGCCGTTGTCTGACGGTCCCTCGAGTAACGCCGCGAGCGCGGTGTAATGGTCGCGGTGGCGGGACCGTGTTGCGTCGGCCTCGCCGGACTCGCCGAGCTTTTCGGCCGCGTATTGGCGCATCGTCTCGAGCAACCGAAATCGTGTACGGCCGTTTGAATTTTCGGCA
>DATMQL010000172.1:0-13448 GCA_035566815.1 Steroidobacteraceae bacterium
TTGCCGATCACGGAAGAGTACGCTGAGCAACTGAAGAGTAATTTTGCGGATTTCGCCAACATCGGCGGCCGTGAAGGCGGCGCGATCACGGCGGCGGCGTTCCTGGGCAAATTCACGCAAGGACTCAAATGGGCGCATCTCGACGTCGCGGGCATCGCTTACCAGGGCGGTGCGCAGAAGGGCAGCACGGGGAAGCCGACTCCGTTGCTCGCGGACTTTCTCATCCACCGCGCCGCGCGCTGATGCGCAATGGCGTGAGTCATGGCCGAAAACGCCGACACATCCGCTTCTGCCGTCTCGAGCGGCGACGGCTCATCGCCGCTCGCCGCGTCGGGCGCTAGCACGGCCGGGAACTGGCAGGGGCGGGTCGATTTCTACATCCTCGAGGGGCAGTCCCCCTCGGGTCGCCTGAAGCTCGCCTGCAAGCTCGCGGAAAAAGCCTACCTCGCCTCGCAAACCGTGCTGGTCTGGCACACGGACCCCGCCGAGCTGAAAGCCTTCGACCAGATGCTCTGGGTGTTCAACGACGGCAGCTTCGTGCCACACGAAGCGCTCTCGGGAAGTGGCGCACCAGCCGATACCCCTGTTCTGCTGAGCTCGGGCGTGGCGCTGTCGGCAAACGTCGACGTCATCATCAATCTCGCCCCAGACCTGCCTCCCTGCCTTTCCCGCACGCCGCGTGTCGTTGAGATCATCGACGGCGACGACACCCGCCGCCGCGCCGGCCGCGCCCGATTCAAGGCCTATCGCGAGCTGGGAGTGCAGCCCGCGTCACATAACATCCGCGGCGAGTAGAACCACGCAGGCGGCGCGCCCTAGCCGAAAGGCGTGGCTTTTGTCTGCGAACAGCGTGCCTTATCGGCCCTCCCCGGATCGCTATAATCCGGCGATGGAAAAAACCTACGCGCCGCATGAGCTCGAGCGGCGGATTTACGAGCGCTGGGAATCTAATGGCTGGTTCGCCCCGAGCGGCCACGGGTCACCGTATTCCATTGTCATTCCCCCGCCGAACGTAACGGGCACCCTGCACATGGGGCACGCGTTCCAGCACACGCTGATGGATGCCCTCACCCGCTACCATCGCATGCGAGGCGACGACACCCTCTGGCAGCCAGGAACGGACCACGCGGGCATCGCGACCCAGATGGTCGTCGAGCGCCAGCTCAATGCACAGGGACAAAAGCGCACGGATCTCACCCGGGAAGACTTCATTGAGCGCGTCTGGAACTGGAAGGAGCAGTCGGGCGGCACGATTGCGGGCCAGATGCGCCGGCTCGGCGACTCGGTGGACTGGTCGAGCGATCGCTTCACCATGGACGCGCAACTTTCGCGCGCCGTCGTCGAAGCGTTCGTGCGGCTCCACGATGAGGGCTTGATCTATCGCGGCAAACGCCTGGTCAACTGGGATCCCGTCCTGCTCACCGCGCTCTCCGACCTGGAGGTGCAAAGTGAAGAGGAGGAAGGCCACCTCTGGCATTTGAGCTATCCACTGGAGGACGGCTCCGGGCACGTCATCGTCGCCACGACCCGTCCCGAAACCATGTTGGGAGACACGGCGGTGGCCGTGAATCCCGAGGATGAGCGTTACCAGCGTCTCATCGGCAAAAAGCTGCGCCTGCCGCTCACCGACCGGCTCATCCCCGTTATCGCGGATTCCTATGTGGACCCCGCGTTCGGCTCCGGATGCGTGAAAATCACGCCCGCGCACGATTTCAACGACTACGAGATCGGTCTGCGCCACGGCCTCGAGCAAATCAACATTTTCACGCCACGAGCCGCACTCAACGACAATGTGCCGGAGCGCTTCCGCGGCCTCGATCGTTTCGACGCGCGTAAACGAGTCATTGCCGAGCTCACCGAAGCGGGACTGCTCGCGCGGGTCGACAAACATAAGCTGATGGTTCCACGCGGTGACCGCAGCGGCGCCGTGCTCGAGCCCTATCTGACAGACCAGTGGTACGTGAAGGTCGCGCCACTTGCCGAGCCCGCGATTCTCGCGGTCGAGCAGGGGCGTACCCGCTTCGTCCCTGAAAACTGGGCGAAGACCTACTTCGAGTGGATGCGCAACATCAAGGACTGGTGCGTGAGCCGCCAGCTCTGGTGGGGCCACCGGATCCCCGCGTGGTACGACGAAAATGGGAACGTCTACGTCGGCCGGGACGAGGCCGACGTACGCAGGAAGCATAGCCTGCCCTCCAACACGGCTTTGCGTCAGGACGAAGACGTCCTCGACACCTGGTTCTCCTCGGGTCTGTGGCCCTTCTCGACCCAGGGCTGGCCTGACAGGACGCCGCGCCTCGACAAGTTCTATCCGACCAGCGTGTTGGTCACCGGTTTCGACATCATCTTCTTCTGGGTCGCGCGGATGATGATGATGGGATTACGGTTCATCGGCGACGTGCCCTTCCGCGACGTGTACATCACCGGGCTCATTCTCGATGAGAACGGCGACAAGATGTCGAAGACGAAAGGCAACGTCATCGATCCGCTCGACATTATCGACGGCATCGAGCTCGAGGCCCTGGTCGCCAAGCGCACCAGCGGCATGATGCAGCCGCAACTCGCCGCCAAGGTGGAAAAGTTCACGCGCAAACAATTTCCCGAGGGCATCGCCCCTCACGGCACCGACGCGTTGCGCTTCACTTTCGCCGCCCTCGCCTCGCCAAGCCGCGAGTTGCGTTTCGATATGGCACGCGTCGCGGGATATCGGAACTTCTGCAACAAGCTGTGGAACGCTGCGCGTTTCGTCGACATGTCGGTGGGCGACGCCGCTGCTCTCGGTGCCGCCGATCGCGGCTCCGCGGAGCTTTCGATCGCCGATCGCTGGATCCGCTCCCGCTTCGGGCGCATGGTGGGCTCGGTCGAGAGCGCATTCGCCGACTATCGCTTCGACTACGCCGCGACGGCTTTGTATGAGTTCACCTGGTACGAGTTCTGCGACTGGTACCTGGAGCTGACCAAGCCGGTGTTGCAATCGGAGAGCGCCTCCGAGGCAGCCAAGCGCGGCACGCGGCAGACACTGGCGGAGATCCTGGAGGCACTGCAACGGGCGTTGCATCCCCTGATGCCCTTCATCTCGGAGGAGATCTGGCAGCGCGCCGCACCACTCGCGGGCCGGTCCGGACCCACCGTCATGTTGGAGAAGTACCCGCTGCCGGCGGAGTTCCCGCCCGACGAGACGGCGGAGCGCGAGGTGACCTGGATTCAGGCCTTCATTCTCGCCGTCCGTCAGATCCGTGGAGAGATGAATATCGCACCCTCCAGGCGCATCCCGGTGCTCCTCAAGGGTGCGAGCGAGTCCGATAAGGCATACGCCGGGCATCACCGCGCCTACCTCGAGCGCCTCGCGGGCATCGAGACTTTGACAATCCTCGCCCCGGATGCCACCGCACCGGAATCCGCCATCGCTCTCATAGGAGAGTTGTCGGTACTCGTCCCAATGGCCGGGCTCATCGACGTTGCCGCGGAGGTGGAGCGTCTCGGCAAACTCCTTGCGAAAGCCGAGCAGGAGGTCGCGAAGACGCGTGTCAAATTATCCAATGAGAACTTCGTGCGCAACGCTCCGCCAGATGTTGTGAAAACGGAGCGCGAGCGCGAAGCAGACTTCGTGCGGCAAGTCGCAAGCATCAAAGCGCAGCTCGAGCGCCTGCGCGGATTGCGGTAGCCGTGAACGCGCTACCAGCGGTGGACTCCTCCGACGCAGCATCGCTGCAAACAGCGGTGCAGACGCTCGAGACCATCATTCTCGGCAAGCCGGCGCAGGTCCGACTGTGTCTGGCCTGCTTGCTTGCGCGAGGGCACCTGCTCATCGAGGATGTGCCCGGGGTCGGCAAAACGACTCTGGCGCACGCCCTGGCCCATGTATTGGGCCTGGCGTGGCATCGCGTGCAATTTACGAGCGATCTGCTGCCCGCGGATATCGTTGGCGTCTCCGTCTTCGATCGCGCGACACAACAGTTCCACTTCCGGCAAGGCCCGATCTTCACGCAACTCCTGCTGGCCGACGAGGTAAACCGTGCGAGTCCGCGGACACAGAGCGCGCTTCTCGAGGCCATGGAAGAGCGTCAAGTCAGCGCGGACCTGACCACCTATCGCCTGCCCGAACCGTTTTTCGTGGTCGCAACCCAGAACCCGCACGAGCAGCTCGGCACCTACTCGCTACCGGAGTCGCAACTCGACCGATTCCTGATGCGCGTCACGCTCGGCTATCCTGATGTTGCCCACGAGCGCGAGTTGCTTCGGAGTGGCGAGCGCCGTGACCTGTTACCCCAGATCCGGCCGGCCCTGAGTCCGGAAGCGCTCATCAGGATCCAGAGCGAGGTTCGCAAAACTCATGTTTCCGACGCCTTGCTGGACTACACACAAGGACTGATCGCGCGGACGCGCGACCGATCCGACCTCAAGCTCGGGCTCTCACCCCGAGCCGGGCAGGGTCTCATCCGTGCCGCGCAGGCATGGGCGTTTCTTGCGAGCCGCACGGCGGTGCTACCGGAAGATGTGCAGGCCGTGTTGCCCTCCGTCGTTGCACATCGCCTCGAGCGTCGCGAGTCGACCGGAAGCGGCGAATCACAAGCGATCGCTCAAGAGCTCATCCGAGCGGTTCCCGTACCTCTTTAGAGCACCTCCGGTGAAACGCTTCCTCCGCAAGCGGATGGCGGTCTGGATAAGACGGCGACAAGGCGCCGACACCCTGCCGTTGACACTGCAGCGGCGCAGGCTCTACATCCTCCCGACGCGGGCGGGACTGGGTTTTGGGGTGTTGCTCCTCTTCATGCTCATCGCGGGTCTCAACTACGCAAACAGCCTCGCGCTGTTTCTGACTTTTCTGCTGGGTGGCTTCGCACTGGTTACCATGCACTTGTGCCATCGGAACCTGCTAGGTGCGTCCGTTGACTCCGCGCACGCACCGCCAACCTTCGCGCTCCGCTCCGGCAACCTGCATGTCACTCTGGCAAACTCCGCGCCGCAACCCCGGTATCGAATCGAGTCGGGAGTCTCTGACGAGCCGACACTCGCCGCCGACGTTCCGGCGCAAGGAAGACAACACGTCGCATTGCCCGTTTCGGCAACGAAACGCGGCGTCGTCGCCCTCGACCGCTTGCGCCTCGCCACCACCCATCCGTTCGGGTTGTTTCGCGCCTGGACGTGGGTGCACGCGCCGCTCGAGATGTTGGTTTATCCGCGGCCGTTCGGGTCGCTGCCGATGCCCGCCGAGAGTGGCCGCAAGGCCGGCAGCCGCTCGCAGGGCCATTCCGGGGCCGACGAGTGGCACGGACTGCGGCCGTTTCGGGATGGCGACTCTCCACGCCAGGTCGACTGGAAGGCCTATGCGCGCGAGGCGCCGCTGCTGGTGAAAGAATATAGCGCCATGGGCTCGGAGCTGCGGGTATTCAACTTCAGCCGCCTGGGAAACCTGGACACCGAGGCAAGGTTGGAGCAGCTGACACGCTGGGTTGTCGACGCCGAAGAGAGCGGCGATCGCTATGGGCTGGAATTGCCCGGTGTGCATATCGCTCCGAGCCGGGGCGCCGATCATCGACACCAGTGCCTGGCGGCCCTGGCGGTTCACGGGCTGGAGGTCGCAGAGGACCAGGGCAATGGCAACTGACGCGCCGGTCGGCCGCGAGCCGCTGCGACGACCGAGCGGCGACCGAGCGGCCAGCGAGGGAACCCCCAGCGGGGGCCAGCGAGGGAATCCCCAGCGGGGACGACCTGGCCGGATTTTTCCGGCCTGGGGAGCCACCGCATGGACCCCGTTGACGTGGACATCCCTGGCACTCGGCGGCGGCGTGCTTCTCCACGCCGACCGGGTGCCACCGTGGGTTGTTGGGATCGCCTTCGCACTGATCGCGTGGCGCCTCGTCGCCGCTTCCGGACTCGTGCGCCTGCCCGGCAAGGTGGTTCGAGCCTTCATTGCGTTTACCCTGGTCGGGGCCGTGTTGGCACGCTTTCATACCCTCAACGGCCTGGGCCCGGGCACGGCCCTGCTGGTCCTGATGGCGGCCATCAAGCTTCTCGAGACTCACACTCCGCGGGATCAGTTCATTGTCGTCGGAGGCACCCTCTTTCTCCTCCTGGCGGCATGTCTCGAGCGGCAGAGCCTGGTGTGGACTCCGCTCTACCTGGTGGAAACCTGGGTATGTTGCGCGAGCTTCGCCGTGATTGCCTATCCGCCGGAAAAGACCGCGACCGCGCTGCTGGCCGCCGTGACGACCGAGCGGCGACCGAGCGGCGACCGAGCGGCCAGCGAGGGAACCCCCAGCGGGGGCCAGCGAGGGAACCCCCAGCGGGGGCCAGCGAGGGAATCCCCAGCGGGGACATCCGAGCCGTTCACCCGGTTCGACAACCGGGCGGCCGTGCTTCTCGCGGGGCGCGCGCTGCTGTACGCGCTACCGCTGGCGTTGGTGTTATTTGTGTTCTTCCCGCGCCTTCCAGGCGCATTCTGGGCGCTGCCTCGCTCCGAAGGAGCCACGACCGGACTTAGCGACTCCATGAGTCCGGGAAGCATTTCCCAACTGATCTCGTCGTATGAGATCGCCTTCCGCGTGAAATTCGACGGCCCGCCGCCGCCGCCGCAGGAGCGCTACTGGCGCGGACCCGTGCTGCACGATTTCGATGGGTATACGTGGAAACGCCGGCCTGGCGGTGGCTACCTCCCGAAGCCGCTCGAATACGCCGGCAACACCTACCGCTACCGGGTCACCCTGGAGCCCAGCCAACAGAGATGGTGGTTCACACTCGACACCGTGGACCATTCGCCCTCTCCCAATGTCTTTTTCAGTTACGACTTTGAGCTGGTGGCGCGGGACCCGGTCACGGATACGACGATCTTCGACGCCGTCTCCCATACGTTGACCCGGTCCACGGAGCCACTCTCGAAGCTTGCACGGCAGGTCGAAACCCAGTGGCCGGCGGGCAGGAATCCGCGCTCGTTGCAACTCGCACGCGATATCCGCGGGCGCGTGAGTTCCGATGGGGCGTTCGTCGACGCGGTGTTGAAGCTGCTCCGTACCGGAGGCTTCGTGTACTCCCTGACGCCACCGCTGTTGGATTACGACTCGGTGGATGATTTTCTGTTCAACACCCGCAGCGGTTTCTGCGGCCATTATGCTTCGGCGTTTGTCGCCCTGATGCGGGGTGCAGGCATTCCGGCGCGCGTCGTCACCGGTTATCTGGGCGGCGAGTGGAACCCGATCGGCGAGTACTTCATCGTGCGGCAGTCGGACGCGCACTCGTGGGCGGAGGTCTGGCTCGAGGGACGGGGCTGGACCCGTATCGATCCAACCGCAGTGGTGGAGCCCGAACGACTGACGCGCGGCATCTTGAATCTGCTGCCCAATACGGGATCGGCAGAGGCCCGCCTGGTCAGATTCTCTCCGAGCTTCGCGGCGTTGCTGCAACGATGGGACGCCATGAACACGTGGTGGACCAACCACGTGTTGAAATACGATTTCAAATCCCAGCTGAACCTGCTGAGCCGCCTGGGAATCCACTCGCCCGATCTGTCTACCTTGGGTTGGGCATTCGTGACCGCATTGTTGTCATGGCTGACCTGGATCGCGTGGCAGATGGACCGGGGTCCATCACGAGTACGGCCTGACCGGTTGGCGCGGGCGTACGCCCGCTTGTGTCGGAAGCTGGCCGGGATCGGGCTACCTCGATCGGCGCATCAAGGTCCTATTGCCTACGCTGAGACAGTGGGTGAACGACGCCCGGATCTGCGGGACGCTGTTCGAGCGCTGCTCACTCGATACGCCGAGCTGCGGTACGGAGCGCCACGCGCTGACTCGCGCGCGGTGGACGTCGCGGGGTTCGAACGGGCCGTGGCGCGGCTGAACGTTGCCAGGCCTAGTTAGTTCGTCGACTTGAACCCGATCTTCGCGTGCGTGCCATCGCAGAACGGCTTGGAAGCACTGCCGCCACAACGACACAGACGAGCCGTCATCACGCGAGCCACCACTCTTCCGGTGCCACTCGTGATCTCCAGGTTGCCCCGCACCGCGAGTGGGCCATTGATCTCGGGCTCGATCGCCAACACGCCATCCCTTACCGGCAGCATGTCAGTCTTTCCGCTGGGCGGCTCTCCCGTCGCGCTGAATCCAACGTCGTGATGTGACCCGTCGCAGAAGGGCTTGTTTTTCGAGGCGCCACAGCGACACAACGTCGCCCGGAACCCGACAGCCTCACCGTCAATCTGCAGCTGTCCCCGAAATGCGTACGGCCCCGCTTCGCGGACACCGGCCAGATTCACGGGGGGCGCGGTTTCGTCATGCACCCCATCGAGGCGATGGTAGGAAATCGCGCCCGAGGGGCAGGCGTGGGCGACTTCAACCACACGCTCCACCTCCATGGCATCGGGGTGGATCCAAGGTCCTTTCACATTCGCCAGAAACACATTCGGCGCACCGGTGACACAGAAGCGCGCATGAATGCAGCGCTTGGTCTCGAACGACAGCTCCAGTTTCTGACCGACGGCGGTTTCGATGCCATTGACCACGGTGGAGGACGGGCCGGCTGACTGCACCGCCGCTCCATTGGCCGCCCCCTGTGCCGAGCCAGCGGCCCTCGGTGCCCCCGCCTGCAACGTTGTGGCCTGTGCCGCTCCGGCCGCGCCACCCTGCGCGACCGCCGCTGCCGGCTTCGACAAATCAAACCCCCGCGTCGCCCTCTTCGACAGCGACGTCAACAAATCCGCCGCGGTCGCTGCCCGCGGGTCACCGCACGCGCGTAGGGATTCCCCCACCGTGGCGAGTTGCCCGAACCGCTCCACGAAAAACCGCCGCGCGGCGCGACCCGGCGGCAGCGAAGCGCTATCCCGAAGCGCCGTGAACGACATTCCCGCATGACATCCGGGGTTGGAAGGCCCCGCCGGCAGTCGCGCGGCACGCTCGGCCAACGGCACCACTGCACGCATCAGGCAAATAGCCAGATCGACAGTCAGCGCCTTCTCCGCGGAAGGCCCCGGCAGAGAGTACGCATAGGCGAGAAGACGCAACATCAAACCGTACGACGCGTTCGCCAGGTCGACGACCGCAATCGCTTCCGAATTCTCCAACCAGACACGCCCCTCCGGGCGGGGGGGACGCCGTAGAACCGGGTTCGTCGCCGCGGGGAATGCCGGCACGAACCCGGGATTCTTTTGCAGTAACCGCTCGTATTCCTCCCGCACACCCACGAATTTCTGATAGTGCGAGCCGACCGAATCGCTCGGCGCGCCTTCACCCTGCACCACGATGGCATCGAACGCGGCCAGCGCCGTCTTCAAACAAATGACAGGCTTCGCGCCCATCAGATCGATCTCATTCGGGGACATCTGTAACGCAGGATCCCCGTCGAACGTAACATCCTCGCCGAACTGCGAGACGATCTCGCGCAGACCCTTCGACAGCGCGATGTAGAAATCCCCCACCGTGTCGTAATTCAACCCCATCGGAGTCAGGCGACGCGTATCACTTCCGCGGATGTACGAACGCTCATAGGCGAAGCCTTCACCATCCCGCTCCGTGGAACCGGTCGGCCGCTCGAGAAACACGAAGTGCTGCAGGGTCGCGGGGTTGAAAGGCGCCAGTTTCACAACGATGCCGGCCGGCAGAGAACCGGGATCGAGGGGAAAGTTCGTGCGCCCCGATCGGGGCGCGCCCCCCAGCGCCGCGGTGATATTCCAGACAGCGGTGAGATGTCCCATCTCCTCGACCGCCACTTTGATCAACACGCTGCGCCACCTTTTTACGGCTTCGGCCTCCTCGACGGACAGGCCGTCCACCACACCGTCCTTCAGGCTGAAGGCGGCGTAGAGGTAGGTGCACATGAGATTGTGCTCCAGCTCCGCGGCCTCGTAGAGGGCATGGAAAGCGTGTTCGCGCGTAATCGGCAATACCGGAGCGGCAACGTCATTCATCGAGAACCCCCAAACTAGGCCGCCAGCTCGCGCGTCTCGCGGAATACGATGTCCGGCCAGCGCTCGAGCGTCAGCTCGAGATTCACACGCCCGGTGGCAAGATAGACCAGTGCGCCGCTGTGATCCACGGCGAGATTGTCATACGCCTTGGCGCGGAATTCCTCAATCTTCCGCTCGTCGCCGCCGCTGATCCAGCGCGCCGTGTGAACGTTCACCGTCTCGAACACACATTGCACGCCGTACTCGTCCTGCAGGCGGAACGCGACTACTTCGAACTGCAGTTGTCCGACGGCTCCCAGTATGAGCTCGTTGTTACGCAATGGCTTGAACAGCTGTGTCGCGCCTTCTTCGCACAGCTGCGACAGCCCCTTCTGCAAGGCCTTCATTTTCAAAGGGTCCTTCAGCACCGCACGGCGGAACAACTCGGGCGCGAAGTTGGGAACACCGGTGAAGCTGAGACGCTCGCCTTCGGTGAACGTATCGCCGATGTTGATCGTGCCGTGATTGTGAAGACCGATGATGTCGCCCGCAAAGGCCTCTTCGGCCGCCGCACGATCCGAAGCCATGAACGTGAGTGCATCGGCAACGCGGACCTCCTTGCCGAGCCGTACGTGATACAGGCGCATGCCGCGTGTGTACTTTCCCGAGCATAGGCGCAGGAACGCGATCCGATCGCGGTGCGCGGGGTCCATGTTCGCCTGGATCTTGAATACGAAGCCGGACAACGCCGGCTCCAAGGGATCGACCATCCGCTCGCGCGTTTCGCGCTCCAAGGGACCCGGCGCGTGGACCGTAAACGAAGCCAGCAACTCCTCCACACCGAAGTTGTTGATGGCGGACCCGAAAAAAACCGGTGTGAGGCGGCCGGCCCGGTACGCCTCGGGATCGAACACTTCCGTGGCGCCCTTCACGAGCTCGATCTCATCATCGAAGGCGCCGGCCATATCGCCGAGAAACTCGCGCGCCTCGGCGCTCGCGATTCCCTCGATCGTGCGATTCTCGCCGACCCTGCCCTTATCGCCAGCCTCGTAGGCGTAAATGCGATCCTCGAGCAAATGATAGATGCCGCGCAACTCGCGCCCCATGCCGATGGGCCAGGTAATCGGCGTGGTGCGGATATTGAGCACCTTCTCGATCTCGTCGAGGAGCTCGATGGGCTGCCGGCCATCGCGATCGAGCTTGTTGATGAAAGTCATGATCGGCGTGTCGCGTAGCCGGCAAACTTCCATCAACTTGATAGTGCGCTGCTCGACGCCCTTGGCACAGTCGATGACCATGAGCGCCGAATCGACCGCCGTGAGCGTGCGGTACGTATCCTCGGAGAAGTCTTCGTGTCCTGGCGTATCGAGCAGGTTCACGAGGTCGTCCCGATAGGGAAACTGCATCACCGAAGAGGTGATCGAGATTCCGCGTTGCTGCTCGAGCCGCATCCAGTCGGACGTCGCATGCCGGGCTGCCTTGCGCCCCTTCACGGTACCCGCCATCTGGATGGCGCCCCCGAACAGCAGCAGTTTCTCCGTCAGTGTGGTCTTGCCGGCGTCCGGGTGGGAGATGATGGCAAAAGTCCTTCGACGTTTGATTTCCTTGGATATTTCAGACTCAGATCCCGCCACAGTTCCTCACCATCCACACATCTATGTACACAAAATTTGCCTAGGCATCACTGCAGCGCAGCGAGCTTGAGCGTTACGGTTACGAATTGAGGGCCGTAACTGATGACACTATAACCTAGATATCGTTTAACACGATAACCTAGAAATAGTACAACCTAATAACCTAGAAATGGTTGGACAGAATACCCTAGAATCGGTCCGGTCGATTAACCTAGAAACGATCATGGCCCAACCGTCCGAAAAGCTAGCCGACTCGCTATCCGCCCTCAAGGAGCTGCAGGACAAGGGTGCCGTTGCCATCCGGACCAGCCAGTTCTCCCGCACGCATCGCCAGCGTCTCCTTAAGGCCGGATTTATCCGCGAAGTGATGAAGGGCTGGTACACCCCCACCCGCCCAGATGAACCGCCCGGGGAAAGCACCGGCTGGTATGCATCCTTCTGGTCATTCTCCGCGGAATATCTGAACGATCGTTTTGGGGAAGACTGGTGCCTGAGCCCAGAACAATCGCTCAGCCTTCATATAGGCGATTGGACGGTTCCCAAGCAGCTGCTGGTGCGCTCGACCAAGGGTGGCAATAAGCCGACCGAACTCCTCTTCGGCACGTCCGTATTCGACATCCGCTTGGACCTTCCACCGGCGGACGATCGGGAGGTTAAGAACGCCCTGCGGATCTTCAATCTGCCGGCCGCGCTAATTGCATGTGCGCCTGGCCAGTTCACCGATCATCCTGACGACCTTCGGGCAGCCCTGGCGATGGTTGCCGAACCTTCCAACCTACTTCGACGGCTCCTGAATGGCGGCCGCACGGTAGTGGCCGGCCGGCTGGCGGGCGGATTCCGCAACATCGGCCGAAACGAGACGGCCGATCAGATCCTTCGAGCGATGAGAGCGGCCGGCCACGACGTTCATGAGTCCGACCTTTTCAACGATAAGCCAGCGATTGTCTTTGGCGCGCGCGAGATATCCCCTTACGTCAATCGCCTCAAACTGCTTTGGGCTTCCATGCGCCCCCCTATTCTCAGGGCCTTCCCGGCCCCTCCCGGCACGAAAGCGGACGCTGCCACCTACCTCAAGCAGGTGGATGAACTTTACGCCACAGACGCCTACAACTCGCTGTCCATAGAGGGGTACCGAGTTAGCGAAGCTCTGATCGAACGCGTCCGCGCGGGCAACTGGAATCCCGACAATGACGAGAATGATCGCCAGAACCGAAATGCGCTCGCCGCGCGAGGCTATTGGCAGGCGTTTCAACGTGTGAAGGAAAGTCTCGGGCCCATTCTGGCAGGCGAGAATCCCGGGGTCGTCGCGCGACGTGACTACGATGCATGGTATGCGGAGCTCTTTGGACCTAGCGTATCCGCCGGCATTCTGCAGCCCGCCGACCTTGCAGGCTTTCGAAATGGCGCGGTTTACATCCGTCGTTCGATGCACGTGCCGCCGAGCCATGCGGCGGTAAGGGAATTGATGCCTGAGTTCTTTGAGCTCTTGCAGTCCGAAACCGAACCCGCGGTGCGGGTCGTGTTAGGACACTTCGTGTTTGTCTATATCCATCCATACATGGACGGGAATGGGCGCATGGGGCGCTTCCTCATGAATACTATGATGGCAGCCGGCGGCTATCCGTGGACCATCATCCCTCTAGCTCGTCGGACCGAATACATGGCTTCGCTCGAATCAGCGAGCGTCAAGCATGACATCAAACTCTTCGCCGAATTTCTCGGGAGCCTGCTGATAAACCCCACGCGAGTTGTTAGCCCCTAACCGCCCCGCCATGACCATTGTCGGCGCGCGATCGACTCGGCGATCGCCGTCGACTCAATGATCGTGATCGTGATCGTGATCGTGATCGTGATCGTGATCGTGGTCGTGGTCGCGGCCGTGGTCACGATCGTCATGATCACGGTGCCCATGGTCGTCGTAATGGTCACGACGGTCG
>DATMQL010000173.1:0-9039 GCA_035566815.1 Steroidobacteraceae bacterium
CGGAGCCGCGGATCTTCGTCCATGACCATGACCTGGTCGAAAAATTCATCCACGGCCGGCCGCAACTGCGCCAGCCGTCCCAGCGCGTTAGCGTATTCCCTCTGTGCCGTAGCGACCGACACCGCATCGCGCAGCGCTCGCATCGAGTCGAAGAGCCGCACCTCCGCGTCTTCCTTCAACGTCTCGACGTCGACCTCTCCAGGAACCAGGCCACCGGCGGATTTCCGCAGGATGTTGGCAATGCGCTTGTTGGCCGCCGTGAGGCTCGCCGATTCCGGCAGCTCGAGAAACGCGCGCAGCGCCTTCAGACGCGCATCGAAATCCAACGGTGACAGGGGCGCGCTCGCCAACACGGCATCGAACATCTCGGTCGTCATCGTCGCCGCACCGATCGTGTTCCGTGTGCCGCCGCCCTCGAGGTAGTACGCGCGCAACCGCTCCATGATGTAGTCATAGATGTCCGCCGTGACTTTCTCGGTAACGATCGCCGCTACCGGCTTCCCCGCGGCCGCCGCAATTCTCTCGATGTCCGCACGCGCCAACTCGAGCGCCCGCGTCACGAAATGCCGCAAGTCGAGGTCGAGCCCCGTCTCGATGAGAATTCTAAGGACGCCGATGGCGGCTCGCCGCAACCCCAACGGGTCCTTCGTTCCCGTCGGCTTCTCGCCGATGGCGAAAATGGCCGTGAGGGTGTCGAGTTTGTCGGCAATCGCAACGGCGAGACCCGGATGCGTCTCGGGCAGCTCATCGCCGGCGCCACGTGGGAGATAATGCTCGCGGATCGCGACTGCCACTTCGGGCGTCTCGCCGTCGGCCAGGGCGTAGTACGTACCCATGATCCCCTGCAGCTCGGGAAATTCCCCGACCATTGCCGTCAGAAGATCGCACTTGCACAGTTCGGCGGCCCGCTCCGTTTCGGCGCGCTCCGTGTTGCCGACCGCCGCGATCTCGCCGGCGAGCGCGCGTACGCGTCGCGTCTTATCGCCAATCGAGCCGAGCTTCACATGGAAGGTCACGGCATCGAGCGCGTCTCGCAGCGATGCCAGCGGTCGCTTCCGGTCCTGGTCCCAAAAGAAGGCCGCATCCGCCAGGCGCGGGCGCACGACCCGCTCGTTTCCCGCACGAACTTTGGCGGGGTCGCGACTTTCGATGTTGCTGACGGTGATGAAACACGGCAGCAGCCTTCCCTGACTATCCTCCACAGGAAAGTAGCGCTGATGCTCTTGCAGGGTGGAGATCAACACCTCGCGTGGCAGAGCGAGGAAACGCTCCTCGAACCGACCCGCGATCGGTACCGGCCACTCCACGAGCGCCGTGACTTCGTCCAACAGCGCGTCGCCGATCAGAGCACGGCCCCCTAGTTCTGCCGCCGCCTGGGTAACCCCCTCCCGGATTACCTCCCGGCGCCCCGCGAAGTCGGGCAACACGTAACCCCGTTTACTCAACGCGCCCGCATAGCTGGCAGGCGTCGAAATGCGAATAGGTTTCGGCGCGTGAAACCGGTGTCCCCGCGTGAGATCCCCGGATGCGGTGTCGAGCAGGGTTACCGGAACGACATCCTTCCCATACAACATGAGCAACCAGTGAACCGGCCGCACAAACTCGGCGTCGCTCGAGCCCCAATGCATGCGCCTCGGGATCGGCAATGCGTCGAGAGCCGCCTTCACGATGCCCGGAAGAAGATCCGTCACCACCGCGCCCGCCTTCTTGCCAATGAAGAACAGGAAGGACCCCTTGCCTTCGTCGAGCCTTTGCAGCGCATCAACCGTCGTCCCGCAACTGTCCGCAAAGGCCAGCGCGGCCCGCGTCGGCGCTCCGGCGGCATCGAACGATGCGTTCACCGGTGGTCCACGGCGCTTCAGATCCTGGTCGGGCTGACGTGCGGCGAGTTTCTTCACCCAGACGGCCAGACGTCTCGGGGTTGCATAGGAAACAACGTCACCGTGTTCCAAAAAGCCTTTGTCCAGACCCGTACGTACTCCGGAGGCAAACGCCTCCTCCAGTCCGCGCAGCGCCTTCGGAGGGAGCTCCTCCGTGCCGAGCTCCACGAGAAAATCATGACGTTCAATCTTCATGCGGCGGCCTCGTTGGCCGGAGCCGCAGGCTGATTCGTCTGCGCCCTCTTCAATAGCGGAAAGCCGAGCGCCTCCCGACTCTCGTAGTACACCTGCGCTACGCCGCTCGCCAGCGTCCGAACGCGGAAGATATAGCGTTGCCGCTCAGTGACAGAGATCGCGCGCCGCGCGTCGAGCAGATTAAAGGTGTGCGAGGCTTTGAGCACCTGCTCATAGGCGGGCAGCGCCAGCTTCGCAGCCAACAGCTCCTTGCAGGCCTTCTCGTGATCGTCGAAGTGACGCAGCAGCGTCGGAACGTCGGCGTGCTCGAAGTTGTAGGTCGATTGCTCCACCTCGTTCTGATGGAACACGTCACCGTAGGTCACACGGCCCTGCGGACCTTCCGTCCAAACGATGTCATAGATGCTTTCGACGCCCTGCAGATACATGGCCAGTCGCTCGAGGCCGTAGGTGATTTCGCCGGTCACGGGCCGGCACTCGCGGCCACCCACCTGCTGGAAGTAAGTGAACTGGGTGATCTCCATGCCGTTCAGCCAGACTTCCCAGCCGAGACCCCACGCACCCAGTGTGGGCGACTCCCAGTTGTCCTCGACGAAACGCACGTCGTGCACCAGGGGATCCAGCCCGAGCGCGCGCAGACTCCCCAGGTAGAGGTCGAGGATCTCCAGGGGCGACGGCTTTATCACCACCTGGTACTGGTAGTAGTGCTGCAGGCGGAACGGATTCTCACCATAGCGGCCGTCGGTCGGCCGTCGTGAAGGCTGCACATAGGCGGCGCTCCAAGGCTCGGGCCCAATGGACCGAAGGAAGGTCGCGGTGTGAAACGTACCGGCGCCGACCTCCATGTCATACGGCTGTAAAATTACACAACCACGGTCGGACCAGTAGCGTTGCAGGGCAAAGATGAGCTCCTGAAACGTTTGCGGCGCAGTGCCCAAAGGGCCGGCGATTTTCATGCACGAGACTCTTGCTGAAACACGGGGAACAAAGACCACGAAGTATAGCGAGTCGCCGGCGGCCGGTTTTCATTGATCCATGACACGCAGTGCGTACACCTGGCTGATCCGCTCGCCGTCCCACACGTACCGCAAGTGCGTCCCCTGGCGGCAGTTCTGTACGAGTCGTGGCCGGTATACCGCAAGGCACTCCCCGCCGGAGTGGCGCACGCTGTCGAAGACGACTCCATTCGAACCCGCGAGCTTCAGGCTGCGTGCGAGTTTTTGTGACGCGACGTAGCTGTCAGGGTCATAGATATCGGGCATGCGGTCGCGCTTCCCGCGGATGTCGTGAAAGCTCGCCGCGACATCGCAGAGGTACGTCCGCATATCGAGCTCGAGTGGCCCCTGTCGGGTTGCGCGCAGGAAGATTTCGCGGTGATAGCGAGTCTCGGCGATCGAGGTGTCGAGGCTCGCCGCCGCGTAGAAGGCACCGAAGGTATCGTCGGCAAAGCGGCTGCCTTCGGGGTTGAGATGCGTGAACGGCGCCATGGTGACGGAGGCACCGGGTCCGAAGATGCGATCCTCTCGTGGCACGAGCTCGATTTCACCCACGTCGTCGCGCAAACGGGGGTTCGTCAGTGATTCGAGCCAGTAGAGCGCCTCCCAATCCTCCGCCCGCGACACCCGCTCGAAGAGGTGAATGGGTGGAAAGCGGCTCGAAATGACTCGAAAGCACGGTTGCCAGCGCACCTCGCTGACCGCGAGGGCCGGATAGGGCGTCGCCATGAAGGAGGCTAGCCGCGCTGGGCGTCGAGGTATTGCCGCACGATGAACAGATCCGCGACGTTGCCCGAGAGCATTCGATCGAGCGCGGACCGTCCGCCAAACAGCGGGGCATCATTCGGTCGTCGGATCCACTCATCGGCGGCGTGAGTGTCCGGAAGCAGTAGCTGGAGAGCCTTGTAGATCCCCAGAAGATAGGAAAGACGTTCGAGCGTATCGCGTGGCAGCTTCGGCTGCGGTTCCTTACGCCACTTGAAGTACGTGGATCGCGACGTGATTCCGAGCAATGTCAGTTGATCTGCAATCGACAGATGCCAGAGTTCTGCGATTTGGGTGAATGCGCGTAAGCCCGCGCCACCCGCGGCGGCTGCTTCCTTGGGGGTTCCCTGGCGGAACTGCACCGAGTGAAGGGGAGCGCTCATAACAGGTCTCTCCGGTCATCCATATATAGACTAAATATAGCAGAAGTCTATAAATAGACAAAGCTGCACCAAGAACAGGCGCGGCGTTCCGCGCATTGTGCGACGAAAGTCAAAAAACGCGCCCGCAAAAGCCCTTTCATGGTGCAATCCCTTCGACGTCTGCGCCGATTTGGTGCATTACAGTGCTGCTAAGCGCCTAACCGGTTGATTTTAATAGGTCACCAAATTGGCATGGTGCCTGCACTACTACCCCGCTCCGCCACGCTACGGCCGGGCGTGGACAGTAACGGGTCAAGCTGCACACGAACGGCCCAGGACGTCGATTGGCGGGACCACCCTTTCCCGGAGAGCGATATGTCACCCACTGATGTCATCAAACTGATAAAAGAAAAAGAGGTCAAGTTCGCGGACTTGCGCTTCACAGACACGCGCGGCAAAGAGCAGCACGTGACGATCCCGGCGCGGCTCGTCGACGATGAGCTGTTCCGCGACGGCAAAATGTTCGATGGCTCTTCCATCGCCGGATGGAAGGGCATCAACGAGTCGGACATGATTCTCGCGCTCGATGCGAGCACGGCGGTCCTCGATCCCTTCTTCGAAGAGACGACGGTCAACATCCGCTGTGACGTGATCGAGCCCACCAGCATGCAGGGCTATGAGCGCGATCCGCGCTCGCTGGCGAAACGCGCGGAAGCGTATCTGAAGTCGACGGGCATCGCCGACTACGCGCTGTTCGGCCCTGAGAACGAATTCTTCATTTTCGACAGCGTCACCTACAACAACGACATGAATGGCGCGGGGTATCGCATCGACTCCGTGCAGGGCGCCTGGAATTCCTCGAAGGAATACGAACAGGGCAACACGGGACACCGCCCCGGTATCAAGGGCGGCTACTTCCCGGTGCCGCCGGTCGATGCCTTTCAGGACATCCGCTCGGCCATGTGTCTCGCGTTGGAAGAGATGGGCCTGAAGGTCGAAGTGCATCACCACGAAGTCGCCACCGGCGGCCAGTGCGAGATCGGCGTCGGCGCCGGCACGCTCGTCAAGAAGGCCGACGAGGTGCAGATCCTCAAGTACGCGATTCTCAACGTCGCCAACGGTTACGGCAAGACCGCGACCTTCATGCCGAAGCCGCTCGTCGGCGACAACGGCAGCGGCATGCACGTGCACCAGTCCCTGCAGAAAGAAGGCAAAGCCCTCTTCGCGGGCGACAAGTACGGCGGTCTTTCCGACACTGCGCTCTACTACATCGGTGGCATCATCAAGCACGCGAAGGCCCTCAACGCCTTCACGAATCCCGGTACCAACAGCTACAAGCGCCTCGTCCCGGGCTTCGAAGCGCCGGTCATGCTCGCGTACTCCGCGCGCAACCGCTCGGCGTCGATCCGCATCCCGTTCGTGTCGAACCCGAAGGGGCGCCGTATCGAGGTGCGCTTCCCCGACTCGTGCGCGAACCCTTACTTCGCGTTCGCGGCCATGATGATGGCCGGTCTCGATGGTATCCAGAACAAGATCCACCCCGGCGATCCGGCCGACAAGGACTTGTACGACCTCGAGCCCGAGGAAGCGAAGCACATTCCAACAGTGTGCCATTCGCTCGACATGGCCCTGGAGCAACTCGACAAGGATCGCGAGTTCCTGACACGCGGCGGCGTTTTCACCAACGACGTCATCGATGCGTACATGGGACTGAAGCTGCAGGAAATCACCAAGTTCCGCATGTCGACCCACCCGGTGGAGCTCGAGATGTACTACAGCTGTTGATGGATACAGCGTGACAGCGAGTTCCCCTTCCTCTCACTCTCGGAAGACCCCTGCCTCAAGGGGCGGGGCGAGGGCGGGAGCGAAGGGGAACCTGTGCGTGCATCACGAACGAGACGGTCCGCTTTTGTGCCCGGCGGCACATAGGACTATGCTCAGCCCTTATGCGCGCAATTGTGTTTACCTTATTGTCGGTCCTCTGCACGGCAGCGTTTGCAGCCACCGTGTACAAGTGGGTGGACGAGAATGGCATCACCCACTACAGCGACCAACCGCACGAGAATGCGCAGAAGGTGACGGTAGCCCAGCCGCAGACGTACAAGGCGCCGAAGCTTCCGGCGGAACAGGCTTCGGCGGCGGCTCCTCCGAAGGTGGCGCCTCCCTACAGCAGCTGCGCGATAGCGCAGCCGGCAAACGAGGACACGTTTCCGAACGCGACCTCCGTGGATGCCGCGGTGGTGACGAATCCCGCTGTGCGATCGGGCGACGAGGTCGTCCTGTTGCTCGATGGCTCGAGAGTTACAAACTTCCCGCCGGGCGGCGGCGGCGCCACGATCTCCCCGGTCGACCGCGGCACACATTCGCTGCAGGCGATCATTCGGGACGGCAACGGCCAGGTCGTCTGCCAGAGCGCAAATATCACGTTCACCGTGCTGCAGCCTTCGATCCTCAATCCCGCGAACCCGAACTTCCACCGCTAACGGGCCACCTGAGGGCCCCGCCGCCACCGATGCCGCTTGTGAGCGCGCAATGCGCGCGCCACAAGCGCGAATCTCGCAGTAGCCTGAGGGAACTTGCGCCCTGGGGGTCTCGTGGCTACTGAGTACTCTCTGCCCTCCGCGCTCTCGCACTTCGATCCGACGGATCTGCTCGATGCCCTGTCCACGGGCATCATCATGCTCGACGCGCAGTTGTGCGCGATCTACGCCAACGTCGCCGCCCAGGACCTGCTCGCGTTCAGTCTGAACAAGGCGCGGGGCCGTCCCTTTGGTGATTTTCTGCAGGACTCGAACGGGCTCATCGGTTTGCTGCGCCGCGCTCTCGAGACCGGCGAAGGCTTCGCGGATCGTGAGTTGACGGTGCGGCCCGCGGGCGCACCGCGTGACACTCGTACTCTGGACATAACGATCACTCCGCTGGAGGGCCAGATAACAGGAACGCACCTGTTGCTGGAGCTGGCCGACACGACCCAACGGAAACGGATCTCGCGCGAGAACGATCTGCTCGCCCGGCTCGATGGCAGTCGGCTCATGATCAAACAGCTGGCGCACGAGATCAAAAATCCGCTGGGCGGATTACGCGGCGCCGCGCAGCTGTTGGAGCGCGAGTTGCAGGAAGCCTCTCTCAGGGAGTACACACGGGTCATCATCGGTGAGGCCGATCGTCTCACCGCGCTCGTCGATTCAATGGCCGGCCCGCATCGCGCCCCCCTGAAGGCGCTCATCAACGTCCACGAAATCTGCGAGCACGTCTATCACCTCCTGCATGCCGAAGCGCGCGGAGGAATCATGGTCGACAGGGACTACGATCCGAGCCTGCCTAACGCGACGCTCGATCGCAATCAATTGATCCAGGCGCTGCTCAATGTGGCGCGTAACGCCCTCCAGGCCGTCGGACAGCAGCCTGCCGACTACACCGGTCGGATCGTGCTCCGGACGCGCGCGATGTCGAATGTCAGCATTGGACCAGCCCGACACCGCCTGGTCGCCAGTGTCCAGATCGAGGACAACGGCCCGGGCGTACCCGAGGATCTGCGCTCCAGCATCTTTTATCCCCTCGTCACGGGGCGTGCGAACGGCACGGGTCTCGGACTCGCGGTCGCGCAGGAATTGGTGACCCGCAACGGCGGCCTGATCGAATTCGAGAGCGAGCCCGGACGCACTATTTTCACACTGTTATTGCCACTCGGAGAAGCAACATGAACGGCCAGAGTCTACGTGTCTGGCTCGTCGACGATGACGCGTCCATTCGATGGGTGTTGGAACGCGCCCTGCGTAACGGCGGCATGGCGCCGCGCGCATTCGAAGCCGCGGAGCCGGCGTTGGATGCACTACGCCGCGAGTCCCCGGACGTCCTCATCACCGATATCCGGATGCCCGGACAATCCGGGCTCGAGCTGCTGAAGAAAATTCGCGATACCCGGCCCGCCCTGCCCGTCATTGTCATGACGGCGCATTCCGATCTGGGCAGTGCCGTATCGGCTTACGAAGGTGGCGCGTTCGAATATCTGCCGAAGCCCTTCGACATCGACCAGGCGGTAGCGCTCGTGAAGCGGGCGGCCAACGCCAGCGCGGTCGTCAACGGCGACGGCATGGGTACCCCGCGTATTCCTGAGCTTCTCGGGCGCGCGCCGGCGATGCAACAGGTGTTTCGCGCCATCGGCCGCCTCGCCCGCTCGAGTGTCACCGTTCTCATCACAGGAGAATCGGGCACGGGCAAGGAGCTCGTGGCAAGGGCGCTCCACGATCACAGCCCCCGCGCCGGCAAGCCTTTCATCGCACTCAACACTTCGGCGATTCCCGGCGACCTGCTCGAGTCGGAGTTGTTCGGGCATGAGAAGGGTGCGTTCACCGGTGCGGATTCCCAACGCCGCGGCCGCTTCGAGCAATCGGACGGCGGCACCCTGTTTCTCGACGAGATCGGCGACATGTCGACGCCGTTGCAGACTCGGTTGTTGCGCGTTCTGGCTGAGGGTGAGTTCTATCGTGTCGGCGGGCAGACGCCGATCCGTGTCGATGTGCGCGTGATTGCAGCGACACACCAGAATCTTCTGGACCGGGTGACGCGGGGATTATTCCGCGAGGACCTCTATCACCGCCTCAACGTGATTCGCATCGAGCTGCCGCCGCTGCGTGCCCGATCCGAAGACATCCCGGACCTGCTCGCCCACTATCTGACGGTCGCGGCCCATGAGCTTGGCGTGGAGCCGAAATCGCTCTCCAAGGACGCAGAAGCCCGGCTCGCAGCCTACGCGTGGCCCGGCAACGTGCGCGAGTTGGTGAATCTGTGCCGGCGGCTGTCGGTTCTCGCTCCCGGCACCGAGATCAGTGTCGAGGATCT
>DATMQL010000174.1:0-8339 GCA_035566815.1 Steroidobacteraceae bacterium
CGCTGGAGTTTCTGGGCTGGGCCGAGGCGCTGCGCACCAAGCAGCACCGTTGGGATCTGGTGGCATCCTCGAACCCGCAAATCCGGGAGCGGAAGAGGGGGTCTTCGCGTGAACATGCGGGTCGAGGCGCCGGAGCAAACGATAATCGATCCGCGCGCCGCCCGGAAATGACTCTTTCTTAGCGGCTCATAACAAGCGAGCCCGATCGACTAGGAGCCTGTCTGAGTCATGATCGCCGTAGCGAGGGCGACCCAGATCGAGGCCTAGCCGGCCGCCAGCTTTCAGCGATCGTTTCCCGCGCATAGCACGGCTCTATGGAAGGGAAACGATCGCAGAAAGTTGCCGATCTGGGGCGGCCGCAGTAGGCGAGCATGACTCAGACAGGCTCCTGAGTCCTCCTGCAGCGCCTGAGTTGAGGGCGATGTCGCGCACCCGTTACCATGCGGTTCCCGATCCGCAACAGCGCGCGAGAAAAAAATGTCCAAGCGTATTTATGCGATGGCGGCCGCTGCCGCCCTCACCTTCCTCCTGCCCGCCGCATATAGTGCCGAGGCCGAGTATTACTCGACCCCTCAGTCGAAGCTTCCCTTCTCCGAAGCGGTCCGCGCGGGTGACTTCCTTTATGTCTCGGGTCAAATCGGAACCTCCAAGGAGGCCGACCCCGCGGCCGCCTTCAAGGCCGCCTCACACAGCGCCATGGACGCCATCTCGAAGATTCTGACGGCACACGGCTCGAGCCTCGACCACGTAGTCCAATGTACCGTCATGTTGGCCGACATGAAGCAGTGGTCGACATTCAACGAGGTGTACGCCACTTATTTCAAGCCGGGGCACATGCCCGCCCGGAACGCATTCGGCGTCACCGCCCTCGCATTTGACGCTCCGCTCGAAGTGGCGTGCTTCGCCTACGAGGCCGTCGCAAAGCACTGAAGCGGCGCCCGCCCGAACACGTTGTGCAGCCCGGAACCCACGTTAATTAACCGTTATTAACGGTTAAAATCGACGCTGTATTCAATAACTTGTAGTCAAATGCATCCGCTCGCGGCCACGGTCGGAATGCCGCTGTTCCGCCGTCGCCGGCCGCGATTCTTTCGAGGTGCATTTGATGAGATCGCTCCTGTGGCGAAAAGCACGCAGTGCGTTCGCCATCCTCCCAGCATTCGCGGCGCTCCCCATCCATGCTGAAACGGACAGCTCGGGCAGCCTAGACGTGGTCGTCGTCACGGCCGCGCGGCGCGAACTGATTGGAACCACCAGCACCGCCAGCGAGGGCATCGTGGTCAACGATGAGCTGGCGCTCACGCCTGCCTTTCGTCCGGGCCAATTGCTCGAGACGGTTCCCGGCCTGGAGGTGACCTCGCACAGCGGCGAGGGCAAGGCGAATCAATATCTGATGCGTGGCTACAACCTCGACCACGGAACCGACCTTGCCGTCAGCGTGGACGGCATGCCGATCAACAATCCCACCCACGCGCACGGCCAGGGATACACGGATCTCAATTTCATGATCCCCGAGATGGCCACGAACATTAAGTACACCAAGGGAACGTACTACGCGGACCAGGGCGACTTCGCTTCGGTCGGCTCCATCCACCTGAGCTACCTCAACCGCATCCCTGACGAAGCCACTGTCACTGTCGGCACTCTCGGATTCCAGCGCGTCTTCACGGCAGGATCATTCTCCGCAGCGGGGGGAAGCGTCCTGGGCGCACTGGAACTGCAGCATTACGATGGCCCCTGGGATAACCCGGACGATCTGCGCAAAGTTAACGCCGTCCTTCGCTACAGTAACGGCGACGATCGTGACGGAATGTCCCTGACCGGGATGTTCTATCACGGCCGCTGGAACGCGACCACCGACCAACCCGAGCGGGCAGTAGAGGAAGGCCTCATCGGCCGTTACGGAACTCTCGATCCCAGCGACGGCGGCAAGGCACAGCGCGGCAGCCTGTCAGCCCAGTATCACGCGTCTAGCGGCGATGGGCAGTTCGATGCCAATGCGTATGCCGTTAACAATCAACTCACACTCTGGAATAACTTCACACACTTTCTGGTCGACCCCGTGAACGGCGACCAGGAGGCGCAGCACGAAAACAGGGTCATTGTCGGTGGCAGTGCGAGCTATAAGCTACCGGTCCAGCTCCTGGGAATCAAAACAGACCTGCTGAGTGGCGCACAGATCCGGTACGACATCAATGACGTCTCGCGCTTGCCAACCCGCGATCGAGCAGTCCTCACCGCAGCCGAAGACCCCTTGAATTTCAGCGAGACCGACCACGTCCATTTGGTCAACCTGTCAGCCTACGAGCAGGCGACATCACATTGGACGGACTGGTTCAGAACAGTCCTCGGAATACGCGAGGACTACATCCATGGCATCGACTCCGGCACCAACACCGGCGCCAAGGGCGCCTCGATATTCCAGCCCAAAGGCAGCCTGATTTTTACCGTCGCCCCGACGACCGAGGTGTATATAAGCGCCGGACGAGGTTTTCATAGCGACGACCTTCGGGGCGTGACACCGGCCGCCTCCACCGGGCAGGCCGGGGCGCAGCTCATCGCGAAGCAGGTCGGCGAGGAAGTCGGCCTCAGACAGGAACTGTTGCAAGGGCGGATCACCGCCACTGTAGCCATCTTCAACCTCGACGCGGCATCGGAGACCACCTACGACCCCGATGCGGGCCAGGACTCGGCCGGTCCGGCGAGCCGGCGCTACGGCTACGAAATAAACCTGACGTACCAGGCGCTACGTTGGCTCGAATTTTACGCCAGCTACTCGGGTGATCACGCGCGCTTCAAAACTGACTTCGACGACGGTACGGGGCATGTCGGGCGTTTTCTTCCCAACGCCCCGGTTGCGACCGGGTCCTTCAACATCTATGTCAAGGATCTGGGTCCCTGGAGCGGTGGCTTGGAATATCGCTACCTGGGCCGGGAGCCGCTCTCGTCGGACAACCAGGTCCAGGGCAGCGGCTATGGCGAATGGAACGGCGACGGCCGCTACACCTTCGGCGACAACTGGAATATCGGACTCGGCCTGTACAACATTCTCGGTGTACGGGCCAACGCCGCCGATTTCTGGTACATCGATCGTCTGCGCGGCGAGCCGGCCGACGGCGTCGCGGACGTTCACTCCCATCCGCTCGAGCCGCGCACCGTGCGAATCACACTCTCGAAAATATTCTGAAGGGACGGATCGTCACCCCGGGCGCCTGGGCCCGGGATCGGCAGCTCACAGCGTGCGGCAACAGTTGCGACCGCCGTCCTTGGCGCGGTAGAGCGCCCGATCGGCCCGGTCGAAAATGGTTTCCGGCGTGTCGTCGCCGCGGAATGTAGTGATCCCGCACGATGCCGTGACGGCCACCGGCTTGTTGTGGAAATGAAAGCCCATGTTCTCGATGCCGGCGCGGATTTTGTCCGCCGTCATTGCGGCCTGCGCGGCATCGGTACCGACGAGGAGCATGACGAACTCCTCACCGCCATAACGAGCGACAAAGTCCGTGCCCCGGACGTGTTGCGCCAGATGTTGGGCAATCACCCGCAGAACCTTGTCGCCGGCACTGTGACCGTACGCGTCGTTGATTTCCTTGAAACGATCGATATCCCAGGCCAACACGCTGACAGGGGTATTGTCGCGCTGCCAGCGCATGAATTCGTGCTGGATGCGGTCATCGTACGCAGCGCGGTTGGAGATGCCCGTCAAGGCGTCGATCATCCGTAACGACTGCTCTTCCTGGAGGCTCTTGTGCAAACCGTGGATCTCGCGCTCGAGGTCGGTCACCCGTACCCGCATTCGCTGTGTGCGGTCGAGCTGCGCATTGACGCGCGCGCCTTCGCGTGCACGGAAGTCCTGCAGATAATTGGTGATGATCGCGAGACGATCGCGAACACGGTTGCGTAACCCGGCCAGATCCTGGGTGCCCTGCACATCGTTGGACAGACTACGGACTTCACCCGTCACCAGGAGATCGAACTGTTGGGAGCTCGATTGCGCACTCTTCTGGTCGGCGCTGTCGCTGGCCAGGTAGCTTGCAATCTCGGCCAGGCGGACATCCATCTGTTGCAGGAGCGTTTCGATCTCCCGCTTCTCGCGCATCAGTGTCGCGCGCTGCTCACCGACGAGCCGCGCGACTCGCTCGAGTCCCTCGGCAAACTCATCGGGTGACAACGAATTCCTGGAGCGCTCGCAAAGATCACCGAGCGCCCGCCGTAACTCCGGCAGACGAGAGAGCCGATCGAGCACGGCAACAATGACCGCCTGGACCTTTGCCTCGTCGTCCTCCAGGTCCACACTCGGAGGCACAGAGTGCAACTCCGGCCGCAAGGCCGATGTGTCCGCGGAGGGGGGAACATAGCCGGAGAAAGCCAACGCACGGGACGTAGTCGTCGCTCCCGAGTTTTCCAGCGTAGCGTCGTCAAGAGCGGCGATGGCGCGTGACAGCGGCTCCAGGCTCTCTTCGATGGCGCTCATGTCACCGCGCCCACGAGCCAGGTCGCTCACCTTTCGCAATTCGATATCAAGCGAAGCCGCGCGGCCGCGTGCCGCCAGGCAGAGCCGGCCAATGAGACGACGCAGGGTGACCTCGAGCTGCGACCAGCGCGCCTCACCGGCTTCGAGCTGCGCAATGGCGTCGAAGTACTTCTGGCGGAGATCTACGTCCCGTTTTCCTGATTGATCGCGAGCCCCTTCGAATCCCATGTCACCACCCCGGAGCGTGCTTATGCGCGCCCGTTGGTTGAACGGTGGAAGGCCGACCTGAGCTGTTCATGTCCGCAATTATCGGCATTACGGACCAAAGTCTGGAGAAGCTCCTAACAGATTTCTTATCAGGATCGGTACTGCGTCACAGCTTTGGCGTCCAGCCGGCCCGCGTAGGAGGCCCCGCTTAGGGGGGTCTGTGAGGGGCTTGCGCTCAGGATCCCGATCCGCCCATTCCCGCATCGGGATCCCGTGCGGTCAGTCCTTTTCTGAATCGACCTGGAGCGCGACCAGGAAGCGCGACACCATGTTATAGGTGGCGATCACGCCAACGAGATCCACGATCTGTTGCGTGTCATTCAAGGCCCACTGGATGCGCTCGAATGTGGCGTCACTGACTTTGACGTCACGAGTCATCTCGAGGGTGAGTTGCAATACCGCGCGCTCGACCGCATCGAAGACAACGGAATCTTCGGCTACCTTACCCAACTGCGCGAGGGCTTCGACCTGGGCCGCCGTGCCTCCCGCCCGCAGAAACTCCGGGGCATGCTGCTCTAATTCGTAGTCCGCACCGTTCAATACGGCGACGGCGCAGACCGCCAGCTCGCGCAGCCTGGCATCCAGGGCGAGCTCGCGCCGGACCGCGCCCAGATGAGCGTTCCAACCCTGCGCGAAGGCCGGGCTGTTGAGAAGCATGCGATCGAGTTTCAACAGCGTGCCGCCCCTGCGGGCATGGATGCGTGCCACGAGCTCCGATTCATTCTCGGTTCGCTCGCCGGATACATAGGGCACTCGGCTCATTCTCAGGTCACCTGCACAACTGGACTGTTCAAAGTCCCGCTGCGCTCGATCACGACCGAGACGGGAACTCCTGCCAGTTTAGCGTGCGGATGCTCCGCCGTCTCCCGCGGGTGTCCCCGCCCGCGGGAGACGGTACGCCCGCCCTTTCAGGCGAGAGCCACCCCGCTATTCCTAGCGGCGCTGGAAAATTCGCCTGCCGAGCCTTGCTCCAGCAGGCCATGACGCTTGAGTTGGGCTCGCACAATATTGCGTGACAGTCCGAGCCGTTTCGCCGTCCGGACCTGGTTACGGTCGCAATGCTCGAAAGCGGTCACCAACAGGAGCCGCTCGACCGTCTGATGGATGGCCTCGCGATCGCTCTGTAGCAGGCGACGCAGCCCCTCCCCGACCGCATCGAATGCATCGTCCTCGACGGCGCCATCATCCTCATCAGTGGACTGACTGCCGTGTTCCGATGCCACCGGCGGAAGACGCAGATCGTCAGCCTCCAGCACACCGCTGACAGACATGATCAAACCGTAGTGGATGACGTTTTCGAGCTCACGGATATTGCCGGGCCAGTCATGCCCAAGGAGCGCGGTCTCGGCCCCCTGGGACAGTTGGACTCGCTCGAATCCCGACTCGCGCTTGTAGGCATCGAGGAAGTGGCGCGCCAGGGGCAGGATGTCTCCTTTACGCTCACGAAGCGGAGGCAGGCGTACCGACGCCACGTTGAGCCGATAATAAAGATCGCGCCGGAACTGACGGGCCTCGACCGCCGCTTCCAACTCCACATTCGTGGCCGCGATGAGGCGTACATCCACCGGAATCGCCTTGCGCGAACCGAGCCGCACAACCTGCTTCTCCTGCAGGACACGCAACAACTTCACCTGCAGGTACAGCGGCATGTCGCCGATCTCGTCGAGAAAGAGCGTGCCGCCGTTGGCCGCTTCGAACCAGCCGGCACGGGCCTGTTGGGCTCCGGTAAACGCGCCCGCTTCGTGTCCGAACAACTCCGCCTCCACGAGGTGCTCGCTGAACGCTCCGCAGTTGATGGCGATGAAAGGACCCTGGCGGCGGCTGTTCTCGTGGATGTAGCGGGCGGCCAGCTCCTTGCCCGTACCCGTCTCGCCGACGATCAGGACAGAGGCCTCGCTCGGTGCCAGGCGCTGCAACTGCCGCTGCACGCTCTCCGAGCGGGCATCACAGGCGACCAGCGATTTCGTCCAGCAGGATTTCGATTCGTGCGCGCCGGGGAAAGTCAGCAGTCTGGCCTGGTGTGATTCGCTCATGTTGATTCGTCCGGTCGACTTGAAAAAGCCTTCTTGTGCGGACAAACCTAATTCACATCTCCATAGCCGTCGAATATCGAATGCTTATGTGCTCGTACAATCGGCTATGTACCCGATCTGTCACCGCGGTTACCGCGAAAGTGACCGAGCACGACTGGAGACAAACCGGAATGTCACCGCTAGGACGCGCGCTCGTGGGAATCGCAGCGGCTGGAGGGATCGAGATACCGGTCGTGGAGGCGGCATATGCCATCGGTCGCGCGCACCGAGCCGTATGCGGAGCCCAAAGTGCGCATGCCGGGAAGGAGCGCCTCGACTTCACGAGGCGCCCCGCTGAAGTAGCGGCAATTGGCGCAGGCCGGCCCGTTCATTGGCCCAGCTTTGTCCAGAAGTCCACGAACACCTGCGTCGAGAGCACGTAGCCGAGCGCGATGTTGACCACCACGCCGGTGGTGAACGCATAGAAGGGCTTACTTCCGACCGACACGAACTCCCTGAAGCGCGTGGTCAGCCCGATCGCCAGGAAGGCGAAGGTAAACGCCCAGGTCCGCAACGCCTGCAGCGGCGCGACCAGGGACGGCTGCAATACCTTCTTGTAGTCCGCATAGGTGTAGCCATGCGACACGATGGTGACAATCGCCGAGGCGATCAGAAAGCCGAGCACAAACTTCGGGAAACGCTTCCAGATTTCTCCCGCGTTAGGCTTCGACTCGATACCGGTGCGCTCCCAGCGGGTGGTCGCGACAATGGCGAGCACAAACGCCCAGACTCCGATCCAGACGTCGCGGCCGATCACCTTCATCAGGGTGAACGAGTTGACTGCCGCGTCGGCTGATCCGGTAATGCCCGGCACGTGCCCAGCGTAGCCACCATAGGCTTGCGCGGCAGCCAGGCCCGCCGCGTCGGCAAACTCTGAAGTGCCGATCCAGGCTCCGGCCACACCCGTTGGCAGGTTCAAGGCGCGTGCAGCGAGCGGCAGCAGGAAGATGGTCACGATCGCCCAGAAGATAACCAGGGAGATGGCGATCGAGGCGTGTTCCTTCTTCGCGCCCACCGCACCCGCCGTCGCAATAGCGCCGGATACGCCGCAAACCGCACCGCCCGTTCCCAGCGTCGCGGCCAGCCGGCGATCGAGGCCCAACTTAACCCCCGTGAAATAGATGACCCCGAAGGTCACCAGCGACACGATACCCGCCTGCACAATCGCCACCGGACCGGCCCACGCCAGCAGCGCCAGCGGAACGCCCGCACCGAGCAGCACGATGCCGGTCTTGATGTAGAACTCCACTCGCAGGCCCGCATCGGCCCAGGCGGGCGCGCCTACCGTGTTGGAAATCAACAGCCCGATAGCGAGAGCGACCAACGGCGGCTCGAGGTTGTAATGCGATGCCTGGTCCCACTGTCCGATGAAATAGAGCACCAGCGACACGACGAACACCAGCGCGAACGCCGGCAGAAAGCGCGACAACCTGAATCCCAGTGCCGTCGTGCCGATACCGAGCAACACCGCCCACAACACGAACAGGGACAGGTACTGCGCCGCGTGGTCGCGCAACTGCGCGAACGCC
>DATMQL010000175.1:0-13122 GCA_035566815.1 Steroidobacteraceae bacterium
TCATCCGGATGACGAAACGTTCGGTGCTGGCGGCCTCATTCACAGTTGCTCTCGCGCGGGACATGAGGTGACTGTGATAACGGTTACCGATGGCGAGGGTGCGCGCACCGACCTTGCTCATCCGGGCGCGGTCCGTCGGCGCGAGCTACGCGCTGCGCTGAGTTGCCTTTCCGGTCGTTACATCCAGTGGCACCGGTTGGGAATGCCCGACGGAAATGTGGTTTCGCATGAGTCCACGGTCGAGGGGGCGATCAAAACGCGGCTGCCCGTCGATGCAACCCTGATCGCCCCTTTCGAGCACGACGGGCACCCGGACCACGAAGCGGTGGCGCGCATCTGCATGTCCCTCGGCCAACGACGTAACATGAGTGTGCTCCGGTATCCCATCTGGGCGTGGCATCACTCCTCACCCGGTGCCTGGCTGGACGGAGGGTTCGTGCGCTTCGAGTTGAGCGCGGAGGCGCAGATGGCAAAGTCTCGCGCGATCCGCTGCTTCGCTTCACAACTCGATGTGGGTGGGTCGCACGCGGTGATGCCGGCGCACGTGCTCAGCTATTTCAGTCGGCCTTACGAGGCGTTCTTGCGCTAACGGAGACTTCCGTCGTCGAACCGGCCGAGCGCCTCACGTCGGTGAGCGAGCGACGGCTTCAGGAATGGTGCCAGTTCCGCCAATCTCGGCCGAGCCGAGCCGTGAATGCTGCAGGAGCCTCCTTGTAAACCTGTCGGCCTACCCGTAGCGCTTTGGCCTGTAGCTTCGCCCGACGCCGCTCGATCAGCGCGATGAATGCGCGGTGCGTTGTCGCGTTCGGAAAATCTTCCCGCGCCGCCAGCGCACGCTCGCTCAAAACCGCCAGGTCATGGTCGTCGCCCAGGTATTCCACCAGCTCGCGAGTTTTTTTCACCAGACCGGCGAGCGGCCCGGATCCCAGCGGTTCGAAGAGCTGCAGCTGATTGCGGAAGTATTGCGTCTGCTTGCGCCACTCATGCAGGCACTCGTCCCCGCGGCGGGCCTGCACTCGCGCCAAAGCGCGCCGTCCTTGCGAATAAGTGCGCTTCAGTCCCGCCCCGAGCACGGACCAACCGTGCCGGCCGACGTGCCAGTGCTCCGAGCGCGAGCGCGCTGCCCGCAAGATCCTGCACGCTCCTTGCAGAGGTCCTGGCTGCTTGAGAACACTTTCACGCAGCTCTCCGCGGCGGCGGTTAAGTACATGCTCGAACTTCCCGAGCGGCCATTGCGAAGCCGGCGCTCCGTGATGCTCAACCAGGGAGCTGAGAGCGTCGAGCAGCACCTGCCCATCACGCAGCTCGCTGAGAGGTCGGGCGGCGTCCCGAAGCGCCGCATTTTCCCTCTTATAGGTGGAAGTCCCCAGGACATCGCGCAGCAGACGCAGCGTCGCCCGGGCTTTCTTCAACTCCTTGCGGGCCGCGTGCACCGCCGGATCGGTGGGAATCTTCCGACCCAGAATTTCCAAAGCGGATTCGACCCGATGGCGCGCAATCCGCCGCGCGCCGCGTGTGCCGGCTTCATCGGGTCTCAGCCTTCCGACCATGGCTGCCCCAATGAGGCTGCAGGGCTCATGCCACGGGGTTCACGGCGTGATGCCGCCGAAGCAGATCAGCGAGATTGCTGAGGGACATCAGGTGCGCATAGATGAGACCGAGCTCGCCGCCGGCAAACCATTCCTTCAACGTGGATTCGGGTAGCGCCCGAAAGCGGGCCTCGTCGACGACCCAGAAGCCTCGCCAGGTAAAGCTGCGTCCGTCCGGCAGGTCGGCCTTGGCGTTGGCATCCATCAACAGGTTCGACGCCATCAGCTTCTCCATGAAGACCTTGGTCTGGCTCATCAGGCGGTGATAATCGGCCAGCAATCTGACCGTCTCCTGCAGTAAGGGGCTCGGCTCGCCGTTCTCGAACAGCGGCTTGCCCACCTCCTCGCTGAAGAATCTGGAGCCCGGGTCGATACAAACCGTGAACTGTTCGGGACCCGTCTCGGCGAATACGAACGGGTAGCGGCGCGCGTATGCGGGTACGTAACGGGCATCCCACGACCCGTCAGCCCGCACGAAGAGATTCTTGCCCTGGGGCATGCCTGTCAGAGCGACGGGGACGACTTCCTTGGGGCCAGCTCCCATGAAAACGAGCGCGTACTCACGGGCGATCAGTCCAAACTCCCCCGTCAGCACCGGCACGAGTGCCGTGGCCGCGGCGAACGAAAACTCGTTGGGCGGCGTGATTCTGAGCCGCTCGTGCGCCTTGCGATCCAGGGCTACCACACTATTATAAAAAAGAGGCATCGAGGCAGTCGTCATAGTTACACTCAACCCTATATCCAACACCAACTAGCGCGGCGCCATTCTAGCCTAGCCGGACAACAAACCGGCACTGATGTTGACCGCGAAGCCCAGGATGGAGGCGTTAAATACGAACGCGATCACACTGTGAGCCAGTACCGTTCTGCGGATGGCCGTGTTGGCGGTCGACACGTCGGCTGTCTGGCAGGCGGCCGCTATGGTGAAGGAAAAATAAGCGAAATCCCAGAACACCGGGCGCTGCGTCTGCGGAAACAAAAGCGGCCGGTCGTCGTCGCCGGCACTGTAAAAGGCGTCCGCATAGTGAAGTGTGAACATGGTCGGTACCAGCAGCCAGGAGCTCATCACGGTCAAGGCGGCCAGGCCGATGTGCAGGGCTCGCTCGGTGCCCGCAACCTGCTTGACGGTCGATAGTAACAGGACGATCGCAACCAGGCTCAGGAGTGCCGCACAGGTCACCACGACCAGGATGAGGGCCGCGGTCTCGTCCTCTTCCTTGTACTTCATATAGAGCTGCTCGGCACTGCAGCCGCTCATCCACACGAAGACCCACACCAGGAAAAGGATGGCCCCGCCGTTCCAGCTCACCAGCACACGGGCCACGACGCTCAAATGGACGGGCAATAAAAAAAACAGCACCACGCCGGCGACTATCGACGTCAGCAGCTTGATGTGCTGGAAGAAGGAGTAAATCATAGGGTGTCTATAATGCCGGAAGCCCCATGAAAATACTTACCCGCGGGATTGCGTACCTGCTCGTCGCCTGCGCCTCGGTCGCGATCCCGCAGGCGCGCGCACAAAACCAGACCCCCGGGTCACAGTGGCTGTCAGTCAACAATCATCTCGACGGCCAGCGGTTCTCGCCTCTGAAAGAAATCACCCCGGCCAATGCCGCGCAACTCCGTGAAGTCTGCCGGCTGCAGGTTGACGGGCCGACCACGTTTCACGCCGGGCTGGTCGTCGTCGACGGTGTGATCTACACCAACACGGGACTCGAGACCGTTGCAATGGACGCGGCAACCTGCGCCTTGCGTTGGAAGTTCAGCTATGTGCCGGACGAAGAGCGCGCGTCACCCTCCAACCGCGGGCTGGCGGTTCTCGACGGACGCGTGTTCCGTGGAACCGGCGATGCGCGCCTGATTGCGCTCGACGCGGCCACAGGTAAGTTGCTTTGGAAGAGCGTCATCGGGTCGCCGCGACTGGGTGAAGCCGCAACCGGAGTGCCACTCGCCTGGGCGGGAGTGGTGTACATGGGGATCAGCGGCAGCGAGCTGGGCGCGCGCGGCCGTGTCATGGCTTACGACGCGCAAACGGGCCGGGAGCTGTGGCGATTCAACACCATACCCGGGGGCAACGAGTTGGGAGCGGCCACGTGGAAACGGCCCAAGTCGGCCAAGACAGGCGGTGGCGGGATCTGGGGCTCGATGACACTCGATGTCTCGAGCGGCGAGTTGTTTGTCCCGGTCGGTAACCCGTGGCCGGACATCGACAAGGCTTATCGTCCCGGGACCAACCTGTTCACCGACTCGATCGTGGTACTCGATGCCCGTACCGGGGCATTGAAGTGGTGGCACCAGGTCACCCCCGCGGACTGGGAGGATAAAGATATCGCCGCGGCGCCGGTCCTGTATCGGGACAGCCAGGTCCGTGATGTCCTGGCCTTCGCCGGCAAAGACGGGTATGTCAGGGGAATCGACCGGGACACCCATGAGGAAATCTTTCACACGCCGGTGACGACTATCGAAGCCCGCCCCGACGGCGCGACGGCGTCGGGTGTGAGGATCTGCCCGGGCTATGCGGGAGGGGTCGAGTGGAACGGGCCCGCCCTCGATCGCCTCAATAACACCCTGATCACCGGATCGGTCGATGTGTGCTTCATTGTGAAATCGGGGACTACGAAGTACTCGCCTGCCGCGGCGAGTTTCGGCGGCACGGTCGAGCCCGACGGCCCGAGCACCGGCTGGGTGACGGCGGTGGACAGCGAAAGCGGGACGGTCCGCTGGCGATACCACACCGAAAAACCCGTGGTGGCCGGGGTGACACCGACCGCCGGTGGAGTCACGCTCACCGGCGACCTCAACGGCAACTTCCTCGTGTTCGATAGCAAGACCGGCGAGCTCGTTTATAAGACCCAAACGGGGGGTGCGTTGGCGGGGGGCGTTGTGACCTACGAGGCCGGCGGCAGGCAGTACGTGGCGATCGCGTCGGGCAATGTGTCGCGCAGTGCATTTGGCGCATTGGGCATACCGAGCGTCGTGATTATGGCTTTGGGTGGTGCAGGGGCTCCGAGCGCGCAACCGGCAGCGTCAGCGTCAGCCTCAGCAGCCGGCCCGTCCGCAATCGCGAACCTCGCACAAGGCCGCAAGTTGTACTCGCAGATCTGCACGTCATGCCACGGCCCGGAGGGTAACCTGGTCGCGGGTCACGAGTTGAGTACGCTCAAAAAACGCCGCGACCTGGCCGACACCATTGCCTTCATCAAGAACCCCAAGGCACCCATGCCGGCCTTGTACCCCAGCCTCATTAGTGAACAAAATGTGACGGATGTGGCCACTTATGTGCTGCAGGAGCTGGCCCGCTAAGACAGACTCCTTGTCAGGGGTTTGGAGTCTGTGCTATTACTCTGCGCGTATGAACTTCACTGCTCGCAGCTACCGCTTTGCTTACTTTTACTGGCCAAATCACATTGGCGGTAGACGGACTGCATTGGGCTGAACGAACAGCAAACAGATCCCGAAAAAACCGCCAGACCCCTGGCGGTTTTTTTTCGCCAGTGGCCCGCACGAACCGGAGCCGACAAAGTGAATATGCGTACCGATGACTTACGTATCCGCGACATCAGGGAGCTCACCACTCCCGAGGACCTGATGCGTGAGCACCCGTGCACCCCGCAGATCTCTGCCACGGTCACCGCGGCGAGACAGTCCCTGCATCGGATCCTTCACGGCCAGGACGACCGGCTGGCGGTGGTGATCGGACCGTGCTCGATTCACGATACGGCCTCCGCGATGGAGTATGCCGGGCGCCTGGCGGAACAACGCGAGCGGCTCAAGGATTCCCTCGAGATCATCATGCGCGTCTATTTCGAGAAGCCGCGTACCACCGTCGGTTGGAAAGGTTTGATCAACGACCCGGATTTGGATGGCAGCTTCCGGATCAACCAGGGTCTGCGGCTGGCCCGCGGGCTGCTGCTCGATATCAACCAGCTCGGGCTGCCGGCAGGCTGCGAGTTCCTCGACATGATCACACCGCAGTACATCGCGGATTTCGTGGCCTGGGGCGCGATTGGCGCGCGTACGACGGAAAGCCAGGTGCATCGCGAGTTGGCTTCGGGGCTGTCCTGCCCCGTGGGATTCAAGAACGGCACCGACGGCAATGTGAAGATCGCGGTGGATGCAGTCCAGGCGGCCGCGCAACCCCACCATTTCCTGGCCGTCACCAAGCAGGGTCGCAGCGCCATCGCCACCACGTCCGGCAACTCCGATTGTCACATCATCCTGCGCGGCGGCAAAGCTCCCAACTATGACGCCGCCAGTGTCGAGGCCGCCTGGAAAGTCGGCGCCTCGACCGGGTTGTCGACGTGCATGATGATCGACGTCAGTCACGGCAACAGCAGCAAGCGTTACGAAAACCAACCAGGCGTGGTCGACGCCATCGCCCAACAGATCGAAGCCGGCGACAGCCGCATCGGTGGCCTGATGGTTGAAAGTCACCTGGTCGCCGGCCGTCAGGACCTCGTCCCCGGCAAGCCGCTAATGTACGGACAGAGCATTACGGATGCGTGTATCGACTGGGACGCCTCGGTAAAGGTGTTGGATCGCCTGGCGAAGGCGGTGGTGGTGCGGCGTGCCTCGAGGAACTCTCGTGTGGCCGCGGTCGCCGACTCGGAGGCCTGACGGAGTCGCTCCCCACCGGGTAACGACTCGAGGGCCCTTACGGCTCGGGTCCTTACGGCTCGCCGATGTCCTCATTCCAAACCTCGGGATGCTTCGTAATGAAGCTCTCGAGGAGTTGAACGCAGTCGGGGGAGTCGAGGTCGATCACTTCGATTCCCCGCTCCCGCAGCCAGTCGATGCCGCCACGGAAGGTACGCGACTCGCCGACGACGACGGCGCCGATCTGGAACTGCACGACCAGGCCACTGCAATACCAGCACGGCGCCAGGGTCGTGACCATGATGGTGTCCCGGTAATTCCGTTGGCGCCCGGCCTTGCGAAACGCATCGGTCTCACCGTGCACGGACGGATCGCCCTCCTGCACACGCCGGTTGTGGCCACTGCCCAGCAACCGGCCCGAACGGTGAAACAGCGCGGCACCAATCGGAATCCCGCCCTCCGCCATCCCGGTCCGGGCTTCCTGGAGCGCAACGGCAAGCATGCTCGCGTAATCGGATTCGGATGTCATACTGCACACTCGAAATGGGGCTGACTCGCATACCGTAACATGACTCGCGCCGAACCAGACCTATCGCCAGGGGTGCCGGGGAAACTCGACCGCTACGTGACCCGCATCGTTGCAGCGAACGCGGGAGTCATGACCGGCCCCGGCACCAATACTTATCTCGTCGGCGAACGGGAGCTTGCGGTCATCGATCCGGGGCCCGAGGACGCTGCCCACGTTCGAGCGATTCTCGACGCCGGCGCGGGTCGAATTCGTTGGATTCTGTGCTCACATACCCATCTCGATCACGCCTCGTCCGCCGCGACACTGAAGAAAGCCACAGGCGCCAAAATCGCCGCGATGGCGAAAGCGCAGACGGGGACGCCCCCACCGGCCGGGGAACACGACGTCAAGTTGGTGTTAGATCAACTTCTGGCTGACGGCGACGCTGTCGCGCTCGACGGCTTCTCATTACGCGCGATACACACTCCCGGTCATGCGTCCAATCATCTCTGCTTCCTGCTGCCCGAAACCGGCATGCTGTTCACCGGCGATCATGTCATGCAGGGCTCGACAGTCGTCATCGGTCCGCCCGATGGGAATATGCGAGCATACCTGCAGTCTCTGCGGCGATTGCTCGAGCTCGAGATCGCGGTTCTGGCGCCGGGGCATGGTTACCTGATACACGATCCGCACGCCGAGGCGGAGCGCCTGATCGAACATCGACTGCGTCGGGAAAGCAAAGTGCGCCAAGCCCTGCTCGCAGCCGGGGGAACCGCGCCGCTCGCTTCGCTGCTACCGCATGTCTACAACGATGTCCCGCAAACACTGCATCCCATCGCCGCCAAGTCTCTCCAGGCTCATTTGGATAAACTCGTTGCGGATGGCGAGGTCAGTTATGTTGACGGGAGTTACATGAGGGTCCTATGACCAGATCCCTTCCCGCCGTGGCGCTCCTCGCGCTGTCCTGCACCACTGTTGTCGCTGACGAATTGCCTATCGCGCGGGTGTTCGCCGCGCCGGCGCTGAACGGGCCTGTTCCTCGCGGGGTACAGATATCGGCGAACGGGGCCTGGGTCACCTACCTGAAGCCCGAACCGGCCGATCAAACCACTTTCGATCTGTGGGCCCGGCCGGTGAAAGGCGGGAAGGAGACGTTGCTGGTGGAGGGCTCCAAGGTCGAGCCGAGCGACACCGTACTGAGCGAGGTGGAGAAGAGCCGCCGCGAGCGCGAACGCACTGCGGGCAATCACGGGGTGATCGACTACAAATGGGACGAGGTCGGCGCGCAGATCCTGATTCCCGCCAGCGGCAATCTTTATCTCGCCAACGCGAAAACGGGCGCAGTGAAGCAAGTCGGTGATGCCGATGGCGGTGCGACTGACGCGAAGATCAGCCCCAAGGGTGGGTACGTGACCTACGTGCGGGACCAGAACCTGCATGCACTGGACATCAAGAGCGGTCGGGACGCGGCCATCACGACTGAAGGGCACGACGCCATCTCCTTCGGCATGGCGGAATTTGTTGCACAGGAGGAAATGGACCGCTTCACCGGCTACTGGACCTCGCCGGACGACATGCGGGTCGCCTTCACCCGCGTGGACGAAGCACCCATAGACATGGTGTCGTTGTTCGAGATTGGTGCCGAAGGCACGACGGTCTTGAGCAAGCGATATCCCCGCGCTGGACGGCCGAACGCTGTCGTTGAGTTATATGTGGCGCCGCTCACGGGCGGCCCCCGGGTGAAGGTCGATTTCGGCTCCAACCCTGACGTCTACCTGGCGCGCGTCGACTGGGCCAAGGACGGCAAGACTCTCTACGTGCAGCGTGAGAGCCGCGATCAAACCACGCTCGAGCTTCTCGCCGTCGACCCGGAAACGGGCGCGGCGCGAGTGTTGATCACCGAACATCAGAAGCCATGGATCAACCTCAACAGCGATCTCACGCCACTGAAGAACGGCGATTTCATCTGGGGGTCTGAGCGCACCGGCTTCCACCACCTTTACCTCTATAAGGCCGACGGGACGTTGGTCCACCCGATTACCAACGGTGCTTGGCCCGTGGCGCAGAGTGCTGGAAACGGCCTGCACCCATCGTCGGTCGCGGGCGTCGATGAGGCGAAGGGCCTCGTCTACTTCATCGCCTCGAAAGACGGCCCGCTCGAGCAGCATTTCTATGTCACGAGCTACCGCGACCCCGGCGAGCCACGGAAAATCACCACCGGTGAAGGCTGGTGGAACGTCGATCTCGCGAAAGATCATAAGAGCTTCGTCGGCGGCTATAGCGACCCGAAGACACCGGCACAAACGGCCCTCTACTCCATCGACGGGAAGCGTCTCTCCTGGATCGAGGAGAACAAGCTGGCTGCCGGTCACCCGTACTTCGCCTACCTCGATCACAAGAGTTACCCGGAGTACGGGACGCTGCGGGCCGAGGATGGCCAGAGCCTCCACTATTCGATTACCAAGCCCTACGGGTTCGACGCCAGGAAGCGCTATCCGGCCATCGTCAACGTCTACGGCGGCCCGGGTGTTGCGCCGATGGTGCGCAGGATCTGGAGCGGGGGAACCGACCAACTGTTGACCCAGGCGGGTTATGTTGTGTTTCGCCTCGATAATCGCGGCACCTCCGACCGGGGACTCGAGTTCGAGGCACCGATCTACAAGACCATGGGCGGGCCGGAGGTCAAGGACCAGATCGTCGGTGAGCGCTACCTGGCTTCACTCCCCTACGTGGATCCGAAGCGGATTGGCGTAATGGGCTGGTCCTATGGCGGATTCATGACCATCCGCCTGCTGACCGAGCCTGGCTCGGGCTTTGTTGCGGGGGCTGCCGGCGGCCCGCCATCGGACTGGCGCTTCT
This sequence comes from Steroidobacteraceae bacterium, assembly GCA_035566815.1. GTDB lineage: Bacteria > Pseudomonadota > Gammaproteobacteria > Steroidobacterales > Steroidobacteraceae > 13-2-20CM-66-19. Next base: position 9,553 of record DATMQL010000175.1, read on the forward strand.
ACGACACCCACTACACCGAGCGATACATGGGGGACCCGCGCGTGGACGGCGCGGCCTACGACGCGGCGGGCCTCATTCCGAGGCTGCCCGTGTTGGGAAAACCAGGAGCGCCACGCCTGCTGCTGCTCCACGGAATGGCGGATGACAACGTGGTGTTTGAAAACTCAACACGGATCATGGCGACACTACAGGAGCAGTCCACACCGTTCGACCTGATGCTTTACCCCGGGCAACGCCACGGCATCCGTACGCCGGCCAAGGAAGTGCAGCTCTGGGAGACCTACCTCGCCTTCTTCAAACGAACGCTGGGGGCGGGAGACCGATAGATCATGCGCCTGGGCTTCGAACACAGCTACGCCACTCTGCCACCGCGTTTCTACGAGCGCGTCCAACCGGCACCCGTCACCCATCCACAGCTCGTCGTTTTCAATCGGCGTCTCGCCGGAGAACTGGGGTTTCAACCGGACGCAGACACCATAGAGCACGAAGCGGCGGCGCTGTTCTCCGGAAATCAGTTGGCGGACGACGCGAACCCGATCGCCATGGCCTACGCCGGGCACCAGTTCGGCGGATTCGTGCCACGACTGGGCGACGGACGCGCCATTCTTCTTGGCGAGATCAAAGGCCGCGACGGCGTGCTTCGCGACATCCAGCTCAAGGGTGCTGGGCTTACACCTTTCTCGCGCGGCGGCGATGGCCGTGCCGCGATCGGGCCGATGCTGCGAGAGTACGTCATCAGTGAGGCCATGCATGCCCTGGGCATTCCCACCACGCGCTCGCTCGCTGTAGTTTTGACTGGCGAGCGGGTATATCGCGAAGATGTGCTGCCCGGTGCGGTGCTGACCCGCGTGGCGGCAAGCCATGTGCGCGTCGGGACTTTCCAGTACTTCGCAGCCCGAGGGGATCAGGAGGCCCTGCGCGATCTGTTGGAGTATGTGATCGCACGGCACTATCCCGATGCGCGAGACGCTGACGCGCCCGCACTAGCGGTATTGAGCGCCGTCGCAGAGCGCCAGGCCGCACTCATTGCGCGCTGGATGCAGGTCGGCTTCATCCATGGCGTCATGAATACTGACAACATGGCCATCTCAGGCGAGACGATCGACTACGGCCCCTGCGCGTTCATGGACAAGTACGACCCCAAGACGGTGTTCAGCTCCATCGATCACGGCGGGCGTTATGCGTACGTGAATCAGCCCGCTATCGCACAGTGGAATCTGGCACGGCTCGCGGAGACCCTGTTGCCGCTCATCGATCCCAACTCCGACAAGGCCATCAGTCTGGCCACCGAAGTGATTGAGTCATTCATCGACAGCTTCGATGCGCATTTCTTAGAGGGGATGCGGCGAAAGATAGGCCTCTCATCGGCACTCGAAGGCGACGCCGACCTCATCAACCGTCTACTCGCTACTATGCAGAATGCCGAAGCGGATTTCACGTTGACTTTCCGCAAGCTCGCTCTGGAGGCGAATGCGGACGCAGATAAGGCAAGCCCCGGGGGCTCAACTGCGTGGCGCGAGTTGTTTGGGGAGAGTTCCGCGATCGATGACTGGCTGCGGGACTGGCGCAAACGCCTGACCCAAGATGCGCAAAGCGCCACCGAGCGGGCGGCCGGTATGCGCGGCGTGAACCCCGTCTTCATTCCGCGGAATCATCGTGTAGAGGCGGCGTTGAACGCCGCTTCCAAAGACGGCGATTTTCAGCCGTTCAATCGACTGGTGGGAATTCTGCAGCATCCCTATGTTGACCAGCCTGAATCGGCTGAGTACAGCCTGCCCCCGGAGCCGTCGCAGCAGGTGTTCAAGACTTTCTGCGGGACCTGACGGACTTCGCGAGAGCACCCACAATGAATGCCCAGTCCAACCCGATCTCGCCGCAAAAGCGCCGTGCCGCGGTCATCTTCATCTGCATCACGATCGTCATTGACGTGCTCGGCTTCGGCATCATCATCCCGGTGCTGCCGAAGTTGGTGCAACAGCTCATGGGGGGCGATGCAGCCAAGGGCGCCACCATGTTCGGTGTATTCGGTACTGTATGGGCCCTGATGCAGTTTTTCTTTTCACCGCTCCTGGGGGCGGTTTCGGATCACTACGGGCGCCGGCCCGTCATTCTGATTTCCTGCTTCGGCCTCGGCCTCGACTATATCGTGATGGCGCTGGCACCCAATATCGGCTGGTTGCTGTTCGGGCGCGTCGTCTCGGGTATCTGCGCCGCCAGTTTCACCACCGCTGGCGCGTACATCGCGGACGTGGCGCCGCCGGAGAAGCGCGCCGCCGCCTTCGGCACGATCGGCGCCGCTTTCGGTATCGGGTTCGTGTTGGGGCCGGCCCTGGGCGGACTGCTCGGCAACATCGATCCCCGCTTGCCGTTCTGGGGCGCCGCCGTACTCGCCCTGATCAATGCAACTTACGGCCTGTTTGTTTTGCCCGAATCACTGCCACCCGAGAAGCGCGATCATTTCTCCTGGGCGAAGGCCAATCCGGTCGGCTCCCTCAAACTGTTGCGCTCGCATCCCGATCTGCTCGGCCTGTCCTCGGTGAATCTGCTGTTCCAGCTGGCGCATTGCGTGCTACCCAGCATGTTCGTGCTCTATACCAGCTACCGCTACGGCTGGGATACGCAGACTGTTGGCCTGACATTGATGGCGGTGGGTGCATTGAGCATCATCGTGCAAGGTGGCCTGGTGCAACCGGCGGTGCGACGGCTCGGCGAGCGCGGGTCGCTATACGCCGGTTTGTTGTTCGGCATCATCGGTTTCGCCGGCTTTGCGCTGGCACCAACGCCCTTGTGGATGTGGGTGGCGTTGGCGCCGTTCTCCCTGTTGGGTCTGTTTGGTCCGGGCCTGCAGAGCTTGATGTCACAGCGGGTACCGGAGCACGAGCAAGGCAAGCTGCAAGGCGCCAATGGCAGCCTGCAGAGCATCGCCGGCCTGATCGGCCCGAGCCTGTTCACCCTGTCCTTCGCTCATTTCATCGACAAGGGCCGCGCCTGGGTATTGCCTGGCGCGCCGTTCTACATCGCCGCGATCTTGTTGGTACTGGCGTTGCTGGTGGCTGTGTGGGCGGCGCGACCGGACGAGGGGGCGGTTGGGGCGGCAACCTGAGGGGGTTTTAGCATGATTCGGCCAACGCCACGGCGTCAGCGCCGGCGGCAATGCGCATCGGGGACGATGGGTCGTTCGCCGCACGCCACACCGTCGATCGGTCCTGCGGCGTCTACAGCCTGACGGACGCTTTCAGGATCGGTGACATCGAGGGCAAGCACGCGCAGGCGGTCGGAACGGGGCAGAACGTCCTCGCTCGGCGTGCGCATCGTGGCGATAACCTTCCAGTCGCGATCGAGGAAATACCGGGCGGTTTCGAGGCCGAACCCGGACGAGCATCCGGTGATCAGGACAGCCCTTTCCCGCTCGGCGTTCTTCGAGCGATTCAGTCGCGCAGTGGGCGTCCCCCCGATGGAGTACCTGCTCGCCTGGCGCATGGCAATGGCCAAGAACCTGCTGCGGCGGAAAGAAGGTGGCGTCGCCGAAGTTGCGGGACGCGTCGGCTACAGCTCCGCGAGCGCGTTCAG
>DATMQL010000176.1:0-11183 GCA_035566815.1 Steroidobacteraceae bacterium
TCGGCGGTGTCGAGGAACGACACCAGCTGCAGCGGATCGACGTGCATCATGCCGACCATCATGTCGAGCTGTGCGTTGGCGTTCTCCTGCGACTCCTGCAACTCGCGCGCCAGCAGCACGCTGGAGGTGATATCACCCACCGAGCACAGCACATGCTTGATGCCCTTCGCGCCCATGACGCGGTGGAAGTCGAACTGCAGGTAGCGGGTTTCCTTGCCGCCGTGGCCGTTCTCCATCGTGATTTCCAGCTGGCCCAGCGGGTTGATGCTCTTCATCAGGTTCTCGTGGGCGCGCTCACCCCAGAGCAGCTTGATGTACTTCATCGCGGTGCCGAGCGTGTTCGGCGGCACGAGGTCCTTCAGCAGGTCCTCGAAACCGAGGCCGGCGAAGTCCTGGCGGCTGAACATGCGGGTCAACGCTTCGGACCACACCGAGCCGATGTTGTAATCGGCGTCGAGCAGGAAGAAGCCTTCCCGCACCGTCTTCAGAATGTCTTTCGTCTGCTCCTGCGCTTCCTGCGCGGCACGCTCGTGGCGTGAGCGCGTTATCTGGAAGTACGCAGCGGCTGCCGCCAGCACGAGCGCCGCGAGCACACCCGCGAGGAGCAGTGTACGGAGGCGTGCGGCGTCATCGGATGATGTCTGCTGCAACGTCGTCGCGACGGTCGCCAACTGCTGCTGCAACCGGCGAGCATTCTCCGTCGCAAACAGCTGCGCGCGCTTTACGTCGGCGTAGTGAACGCGGCCTTCCTTCGAGAAGGAGCTGCCGGAGTCGTCCGAATCGACATACGCCTGACCGGTGAAGTTCACCACCGGGTTGATGACGGGCCCGTACTGGTGCCACAGCACGAGCGCCTGGTCGAGCTCGCTCGATTGCAGGTACCCCCCGACTCCGAGCTGTTCCAGCTCCTTGTTGAAGTGTGTGACTGTTGACTTCAGGTCGGCCAGCGCCTGGCCTGCGTAAGCGCGGGCTTCGAGCCGGTCGCGCAGAGAGTTGAGCTGTTGCGTGATGGCATCGGGATAGGTCTGCAACATACTCGCCGTCTGCAGTCCCGTAACGCTGGCACGCATTTGCGTGGCGAGACGGAAGCCGAAGATGAGCACGCCGCTCATCACCAGGGTCAGCACCGCGCCGATGCCGACTGTGACGAGCTGGCGGTTACGATCAACGCCTGCGGGATTCATCGGAAGAGATCTCCTGTCCTACTGAGGCGGCAGCTCGAATCGGATGGCCGTACGGACGGGAACCTCGACAGGTGCGCCGTTCGCGACCACCGGCTCGTAGTGCCAGTGCTTCACGGCCGTGATGGCCGCGTGATCGAAGACGCCCGGGGGCGTCGCTTCGACCACCCGAACGTCACGCGGGTCGCCGTTCGTGTCTACGATGTATTCAATGGTGACAGAGCCGCTTACGCGTTGCGTGAGCGCCTTCGACGGGAACTCAGGCGGTACGTATTTCAGCCGTTTCAGATTGGCGGCCAGCTGCGCAGGGGTCAATCCCGCGGCCGCGGCGGCGCTCCGGGTCGGGCCTCCCGTGGCCGGCTTCGGCACGCCTACCGTCTGTTGGACGGCCAGGATGTCTTTCGGATCCGCGCCCCAGCGCTTGGCCTGCGTCAGATCGGGATCGGCCAGCATCGGCTTGCCGGACAGCTCTGCCTGGCGGGCACGGTCGAGGAGCTTCGCCGCCAGGTCGTGACTCACCTGCGTGAACGCCGGGTTGGCGGCGTCGGTCGATTGAAGTTGGGTCAGGTAGAACGCGGCGCTGTCGTTCGCCGGATCGGTGAGCTTGCCGTCACGGATACGATCGCGCGCCGTCTGGGCGAGTCGGTCGATTTCGGCCTGCACAGCTTTTTGCCGCACGGAGGCTTGATCACGCTGGAAGGAAGTGATCTCGGCGGCGCTTACGCCGCCCGCGCGAGCTTCGGCGAGCCAGCGGTCCACTTCAGAAGTGCTCTTCGATGCAGCGGCTTCGCGCGCTTTGCGCATGTAGGCGGCGTCCAACTCGCGGACAGCGCGCTGGGTAATCGGGTTCGAAGGCGCGACTTCGTGCAACTGCTGTACGTAAGTCTTGGCGTCATCGTCCGCCGGATCCACCAGCTTGCCGTCGCGAATGCGGTCGGAAACGAGGTTCGCGAGACGCTGTACCTTGGCATCTTCCTGACGGCGACCAATCTCCGTGCGCCACTTCGTGAGTTGATCGGGAGGAATGTTGGATGACTGCTGCGCCTGGCGCACCAGCGCGGACGCGCGGTCGAGATTACCGTCTGCCAGCGCCTTGTTGATCTGCGCCGTGGTGAGCTTCAACTCATCCGGGGGGACGCGCGCGTCATTTAGCGCAGCGACCTTCAGGTTCGCGAGAGCGAGAGAGGCGTCGTCGAACTTTCCGGCGTTCATTGACTCGTCAAAGCGGGAAGCGGCGACGCCCGCTACACGTTGTAAGCCGTCTTTCGCCTCGCCGCTATTCGGGTCGGCGGCGGCGGCGGAACGGTAATACAACAGCGCATTGTCGCCGATCGGCTCGAGGTAACGCCGCTCGCGCATGGCGAGACGCGCTTTCTCGAGAAGCTCGTCGACCTTACCGTTGACGATGCTGGTATCGACGGTGGGATTCGCGTTGGCGCTCGTATCGTCGGTAGCTGCGGCGCCCGCCGCGGCCGCCTGAGCGGGAGCCGCTGCTTTCGGCGTGTTGACGACGGGCGGCGGTGCCGCTCCCTTATCCTTGTTCAGAAACCAATATCCGCCACCCGCAGCTGCGACGGCGACGACGCCGAGAGCGGCGAACAGAGGGGCCTTGCTCTTTTCACGCTCGGGCGGAGGAGCAGACGACCCGCCGTCCAAACGGGGTTGGAAAGATTCGACCGTCATGCCCGGATTGGCGCGCGCTGTCGCCTTCTTGGCGACCGCGTCGGTCATGGCGGCATCGAGTACGGCATTCGTCTTGCGCTTGTCGATCGGAATCGGCAGCACGGCAAAGACATTCGAGCCCTTCACCGCGGCGCTGATCTGCTTCTCGGCTTCGGCGGTGACAAACACGAGCACAACAGCGTGCGGTGCCTGCGCGTGCGCCTGTTCGACATCCGCGCGAACATCGAGGAGGTCGCGGGTGTCGACTGCCAACACCTGGCCGCGCTTGGTGCTCACCAGGAATTCCAGTGCTCCCGCGATCGAATCGACGGGCCGAACGGAGGCCTGTCCGCCGAGCGCCTCGCCTATTTCGAGCAGGAAGTCGTCGCGAGTTGTGATGGCGGTGAGATCCACCGCGGGCCTGTTGGACGATGCGGGTGAGTTGCCGGTGGAACTGGCCGTGCCGGCGCCTGTCTCATGACCCCGAGAGGCGTTTGATGCTGGACTTGCCACTGAAACTGTCTCCATCCTTAAAGGGGCCCGGAACCGAGCAGCGTGCGGGCGGCGGAACGTGCGGTCCGGCCCGCGAGTAACGCGCGGAAAAGACTGAGTCTGCAGCATATGCGGCTGCTGTTACACCGCAGTGCGACAGTTCACAATAATGAGAGGCCGGCGTCGCCCTATGGCGACGCGAGGACGAAAGTCGGCACAACGCCGTGGACTTTCAGCCGTCGCAGGCGCACTTCGCCCACTAGTCGGACAAATGACCTCCCCCCAACGACTGCCCAGTCTTCGCGTCCCGGGCTGCGCGCCCCGGGCTATCCGTCCCAGGCTGCGCGCCCCGGGTTATGCACCCCGGGCTAGGCGCCCCCGGCTGTACACAACAACACCGGCCGCCAACCCGGTTGTCCGGTCGTGGCCTCCATACACGGCGCCACCTATCCGCCGAACTTCCAACTCACACAGCGGGTACTGTGCGGTGGGTGCAGCCGACTCAGTGATCTTAGTTGCAAAGCAATGACGCTGTCATGTCAGCTATGAGCGACACCCAGCGTATGAGTGACCAGACACATGCGCATCAAAGGGCCGCACGTCAACGGATACCGACTGCAGCAGAGACCCGGCGTATGAGCGACACCCAGCGCATGAGCGACATCCGGCGTATGAGCGACACCCGGCGGATGAGTGACATCCAGCGGATGAGTGACACCGGGCGTGTGAGTGACATCCAGCGAGCCTGAAGCACCGTTCGGGCGCGAATCGATGCCGTGCGCACCGCTTCGGAGCGTGTCGTCACGCGGCGACGGCTCCGCCAGGGGCACTTTCCCTGCGCTGCGCGCTGGAAGAGCTATTTGCGCAAAGCGCTCCCAATCTTGTGAATCGGACTTTCTCAAACGCCCCGGTGGGGGTAGGCTGAAGTGGCAATACCGGCTGGCAAGACCGGAATGCTGAAAACGGGGCAGCGCACCCAGCGCCGAACCCGACCGGCCGTCGAGCCCATATTGAAATCAGCGACTTGGGACAGGCATGGACGCGGGCGTAACAGGCATGCATTTTGCTTTAGTCTTAGTCGAGGAGCGGGAAAAGGTCACGCCTTGTGCCCGCGCGCCGCTAGGGCTGCGGGCCCCTTGCGGCAGTCGGATGAGAAGCGCGGCATTTTCGATCTTTCGTGAACAATTCCGCGCTGTGAACGTCTTAACGTAATAGTCGGGTCGGGAATAGAGGGCCATCACGCACTGTGCAAAGCGTTGGGTCTAAGTTGAGAGTGACGCTGGCATCACTGGCAGCCCGGCCGAGACATGTGCACTCAACGGGAGGGAAGGACGATGCGACCGCTCTCTGACGACGATTCAGATTCTTCCAAGCCTCATTCTGCGTTCATCGAATCACTGAGCTCTTTCAGCCGCCTTCATCGCGCGCAGCGCTGGGAAGGCACTTTCGGCGAGTTTCTCGCCAACATCGTGCCCGCCAATCCGGCGGCCATGGCCCGCACGAGCCACGAATACATCTGGGACATGCTGCGCTGGCATGGCCGCGCGGCACCCGCGGAGATGCCGGAGAGCGCCAAGGCCCGCGAGCTGTTCAAGCGCGAGCTCTTCGGCATCGACGAGCCGCTCGGCCGTGTGGTCGACTATTTCAAAGCGGCGGCCGCCGGCTCCGATGTTGGCCGTCGACTCCTGCTGCTGCTAGGTCCGCCGTCCGGCGGTAAATCGACCTTGGCCATCCTCATGAAGCGCGGCCTGGAGGAGTACAGCCGCACGGACGAGGGCGCTCTCTATGCGGTCAAGGGCTCGCCGCTGCGCGAGAACCCGCTGAATCTCGTTCCCGCGGGCCTCCGCGCTGAGTTCCGCGATCGCTATGGTGTGGATATCCCTGGAGAATTGTCTCCATGGGCACGCGACTACGTCGAGCGCGAGTTCGAGGGTGACTTCGTACGCGTCCCCGTAGAGCGGATCTTCCTCCAGGAATCCGCGCGGGTCGGCATCGGCACGTATGCCCCGCACGATCCCACCACGGCTGATATAGCGGACCTGGTCGGATCCGTTGATCTCGCGAAAGTCGCTCAAATCGGTGACGAGGGTGACCCTCGAGCGTGGTCCTGGTCGGGCGCCGTTTACGCCGCCAGCCGCGGCGTGCTGGAAATGATCGAAATCCTGAAGGTGAAGCGCGAGTTTCTCTACCTGTTGCTTACCATGACACAGGAGAAGAACGTCAAGGTCTCACGCTTCCCGCTCATTCACCTGGACGAGACCATTCTCGCGCATACCAACCTCGCGGAATTCCACAAGTTTCTGCAGGAAAAGGAAAACGAGGCGCTGCTGGACCGCATGGTCATCATCAGGGTCCCGTACGCGTTGTCTTATCGCGACGAGTCGCGCATCTACCAGAAGCTCGTGTCGGGTGCGCCGGCCTTCCGTAACGTCCACCTCGATCCGCACGTCCTCAACCTGGCCGCGGTGTTTGCCATCCTGACCCGCCTCACGAAACCCGAGCGCGAGGGCCTGGATATGGCGAAGAAGCTGCGCCTCTACGCCGGCGAGGCCGTCGAGGGCGTTCCCGAAACCGAAGCCACCCGGCTGCACTCCGAATCGGGCGAGGAGGGTATGACGGGAGTCAGCCCCCGGTTCGTGATCAATGCCATCTCGAACGCCATCACCCGTGGAAACACCCATAGCCTCACGAGCATGGAGCTGCTGCTGGCCATCAAGGATTCGATCGAAAGCGATGCCCGCATGGACGCCAAGCATAAAAAGGCCTGGGTCGATCACCTGGTGACCGCGCGCAAGGAATTTTATAACCGTTGGGTCAAGGAGGATGTCCACCGCGCCATGTTTGCCTCGTTTGAAGAGGAGGCGCAGCAGCTCCTGGAGAAATACTTGGACGAGGTCGAGGCTTCGCTGGATCACCGGCAGGTAACGGATCCGATTACCGGCGAGACACGGCCCGCCGATGAGCGTTTCCTGCGCTCGGTCGAGGAGAAGATCAAGGTCTCCGACTCGGGCAAGTTGTCGTTCCGGCAGGAGGTCGTCCGCAAGGCCATGGTGGCCTTCAAGACCGGCGAGAAGTTCAAGCTCGTGAGTCACGCGCGCATGCGCGAGGCGATTGAGCAGTACCTGTTCGAGGAGCGTCGTGACGTATTGCGACTCGTGACCTCGACGGCTCGCCCGGACGACGACGCGCGCCAGAAAATTTCCGTGGTTCAGCAACGTCTCGTCACCGAATACGGCTACGACGAGCACAGCGCGAAAGAGGCATTGAGTTACGTTACAACCTTACTCGCACAGGAGTAGTTGCTCCTACCCGGCGCCGCACCGGCGCTTCCCATGCGCTGCGCGCAACTGTCCTGCAGGTACGCGCGGACGCGTACCTGCGAGATGTAGCAGCGCTTCGCGCTGGCAGAAAGGCAGTTGCGCGTAGCCCGTGAAAGGAGTACGACTAATATATGGCCCAAAGCACTGACTCTGGCATTGGCGCTAGCGTCGCGAACAGCGGCGAGAAATCTGGCGCCGACGCCGGCAAATGGTACGACTTGTTTTCGCGCGGCGCGCGCGACTGGCTGCGGCACGACGAGAAAGTGCGCGAGTCGGTGCGCAAACACCTGCCGCAGATCGTCTCCGGTGGCGATGTTATAAACGACACTTCGCGCACGGTGCGGGTGCCGGTCAAAATGCTGGAGCATTACCACTTCCGGCTGCGCCGCCCCGAGGAGCAGCAGGGCGCGGGACAAGGTAAGGCAAAACCCGGCGATGTCTTTTCCGACCCGTCCAAACAGCGGGGCCCGGGCGAGAAGGGTCCCGGTGGCCAGGATGACGGCGAGGTGCAGCTGCTCCTGGAATTCAAAGTCGACGACATCGTCGACTGGCTGTGGGAGGAAATGAAGCTCCCCAACATCAAGGCGCGCGTCGGCCCCTCCGAAGAGTCGGAATGGATTCGTGAGGGTTACGACCGGCGCGGGGCTCGTTCACGTCTGGATCGGCGCCGTTCCTTCAAGGAGATGGTCAAGCGCCGTGGCAACCCGGGCGCGACCCCCACCTTCATCGACGATGACCTGCGGTTCCGGCAGTTAGCGCGCCGGCGGCAGCCCGCCCTGCACGCGGTGGTGTTCTTCCTCCTCGACGTCTCGGGCAGCATGTCCGATCGTGACCGGAAGCTCGCCAAGACATTCTTCTTCTGGGTGGTGCAGGGATTGCGCCGCGAATACCGCTCGCTCGAGACGGTGTTCGTCGGCCACACCACCGAGGCCTGGGAGTTCACCGAAAGTGAGTTCTTCCAGGTGAGCGGCACCGGTGGCACCGTCTCCTCGACGGGCTTCAACAAGGTGCGCGAGATCATCGACGCCCGCTACAACCCGGGCCGATGCAACATCTACCTCTTCTACGCCTCCGACGGCGACAACTCCGTGAGCGACGCCGCCGAAGCGCGCGAGTCGCTCTCTTCGATCGCGGAAGATTCCTGTTTTACGGGTTATGTTGAAGTTTCCTCGGGCCTCTCGCGGCAACTCGCCACCGAGACCGGCCGCCTCTACGCGGAATTATCCGCCGGAGGGTTGGCCGCGGGAAGCTACGCGCTGAACGACTTCGACGATGTCTGGGGCGCGGTCCGACATTTCTTCGCGGCCGAGAGTCATGCGCTGGACGGGAGCGGGTAGTTCAACTTTGAAACAGCGCATGGGGAACCGTACATGAGCGAGGACTGGCAAAGTTACGTACAGCGCATCGAAGACCTCGCAGGCCGCTCCGGTCTCTCATTCCACCCGGTGGACTTCGAAGCGGTCCCCGATTCCTTCATGATGGAGATCGCCGTCTACGGGCTGCCGGTGCGCATGCCGCACTGGTCGTTCGGGGTGCGGTACATCTACCAGCTCATCCAGCGCCACATGGGAAACTCGCGCCTGTTCGAGGTCGTGTTTCCCGGAAATCCCGGTCACGCCTATCTCGCGGCGAGCAATGGACTGGCGGAAAACATCCTCGTGACCGCCCACGTGCTGGGTCATGCGGACTTCTCGAGGAACAATCTTCTGTTCCGCCGCTGCCAGGGACAGGTGAGCGAGCGGATCGTCGAGCATGCGGCCAACCACGCGCGCCAGATCCAACAGGCGATCGAAACCTATGGCGCGCAGAGAGTGGAGGTCGTGCTCGACGCGGCTCTCGCCCTCGAGCAGCACATCGACACCGACCAGGCGCTGCGCCGCGACCGTTATCCGGAGTACGCCGCGGACCCGAAGGCGCTGGCGGACGATGCTTTCCGGAAACGCTTCGCGGCTCTCGATCCCACCGCCGCCAGCAGCGGCGTGGAAGTAAAGAAGCGGGCCCCTATCCCACCGCACTCCGAGCGCGACCTGCTCTGGTTCATCGCGAACTACGCGCCCGAGATGGAAGCGTGGGAGCGCGACATTTTTCTCGCGGTCCGTGAAGAGTCGTTCTACTTCTACCCCGTGTTTGCCACGCAGATCATGAACGAGGGGTGGGCGTCCTACTGGCACGCCCGCCTGTTACGCGAGGCGAGCTTCATTCCGCAACAGGCATACGTCGACGCGATCAAATGCCATTCAGACGTCGTGCGCCCGGTCGCCGCCGAACAGCAGGTCGCTCTCAACATCAACCCCTATCACCTGGGGTTCTCGATGTGGGAGAAGATCGTCGAGAGTCAGGGGTTGGACGCCGCCCGCGCCATCATGGAACAGGATGATGACTTCGGCTTCATTCGCAATCACCTCACGCGGGATCTCGCCGAGGAGCTCGGTCTGTTCCGCTTCAGCGCGCGCAGCGACGGGCAGGTGAAGGTGCTCGAGACGGACCTCAACGGTCTGCATGAGGCCGTGCTGAGCCCCAAGTACAATTTCGGCGCCCCGATGGTTTCGGCCAGCCACATCCGTAACGACGGAACGCTCGAGCTCACGCATGACAACAGCGTCGATGGCCGCGGCCTCGACCTCGAGCGTAGCCGTAAAGTGCTGGATTACGTACAGAAGGTCTGGCGGCGGCCGATCGTGCTGACGACGGTGAACCAAGCGGGGTCCACGCTAGAGCTCACGGCACCGTAGTTCTGCTACGACGGATCGGCCTATAGGCGCGCTACAGTGGACCGGCCGGTCCGCGCAAGGCCGGGGCGCTGTGTGTGAGGTCTCTTTCCGAGTCGTGTCAGCAGGCTGACATTCCAGAGTGTGGGCTTGCTTTACGCAGTGCCACGCGCCGGCGCCTCGAGCACTCGGCGCTAGGCGGGGTTCGACTTCGCCACCCAGCCCTTGAGCGCTTGCACGAGGTCCGCCCCGGCTTCAAGCTATCAGTCGATTAAACGTTCTTACCCGCCCCAGGTGAGGGCGTCGGTACCTTCGGCTCCGTCCCCCAGTCCTCTTCCTCATTCGAAGTCACGATGGACACCGGATCGCTCGCCGGGAAGCTGTCCGCGAGCGCCTCATCCAGCTGCTGCTGGATTTTCTGGCGCTTGCGCGCCTCTTCCTGCTTGGATTCGTTCAATCGACCCTCCCGTGATTCGAGGCTAACCCGCCACATCATTCTCGTCGAATATTACTCTCCCCCTACCTACGTCGGGCGGTGAATGCGGCGCCTGCGGATCGAGATCGGTTACGCAAGCATTCGCCCGCTCACAATCCGGGGCACCTCCTCCGCGGGGGTGCCCGTGCGACGCATGCGTCGCACCCTCGTCGACATCATCGTCACCTTCGTCCGGGACATCGTGCTCGCCCGGTCCTGCCGAGACTCTGATCGTGGTTTCGGTCCCCGGCGGTGGGTCCTGCTCCGGATAGACCGGTACGTCTTGGATGGGTTCTTCCTGCGGCGGCGGGTCGTTGGGTTCGGTCTGACTCATGGGATTTCTCCGGCGACATGCGGGGGTTGCCAGTCGTAACACGAAGCAATGCATGTGCCGCCGCGCAGGAGTAACCTGCCCATGCCACAGTCTGTGCGTGCCTGGAGCGTTCACCATGGGGTATACGACACAGGGCATCCGGAATATTGCGCTCGTGGGGTCGGCCGGCGGAGGTAAAACCCTCCTGTTGGAAGCGCTGCTCCTGCAGGCGGGCGCGATCCGCAGCAAGGGCAGCCTGCAGCGTGGCGCCACGGTCTCGGACTTCGATCCGCAGGAAAAGCGGCTGCAGCACTCCCTGGATCCCGCCCTCTGCGGTTTCGATTTCGAAGCCGCTCACATCAATCTCATCGACACGCCGGGCTACCCGGATTTCCTCGGGCGCACCCTGTCGGTGCTCGAAGCGGTAGAGGCGGTTGCCATCGTCGTGAGCGCCGTCGACGGCGTCGACACCCTGACACATCGCCTCATGGAGTTCGCGAGGGAGCGCGAATTGTGTTCACTCATCGTAGTCAACAAGATCGACAGCCATGACGCGCGCCCCGCCGCGGTGTTGGAAGAGCTGCGCGCGGCTTTCGGCCCGGAGTGTCTGCCGCTCGATCTTCCGGCGAACCGGGGCGAGGAGGTGGCCGACTGTTTTTTTCGGCCCGGGGGAAGAGAAGCGATCGCCTCGGACGGGCGGTCCGATTCCCCCGGGGGCGGGCTTGCCGATTTCGCCTCTGTCGCGGCTGCGCATACCCAGATCGTCGACCAGGTCGTTGAGCTCGACGAGCAGCTCATGGCCCTCTACCTGGAGCAGGGCGCCGAGCTCTCCCCGGAGCAACTCCACGACCCTTTTGAGCAGGCGCTGCGCGAGGGCCACCTCGTCCCAGTCTGTTTCGTTTCCGCGCAGACCGGCGCGGGCGTCCCTGAGTTGCTGCGGATTTTCACGCGGCTCATGCCGAACCCAACCGAAGGCAACCCGCCGCCGTTCTTCAAAGGCGAAGGCGCCAACGCGCAGCGGGTCCAGGTGAG
>DATMQL010000177.1:0-29417 GCA_035566815.1 Steroidobacteraceae bacterium
GGGCGGTTGAATGCCCAGGCCCAGGAAGCCCAGTGATGCAATAAACAATACAACAAAACAAAAGCGCAGGCCGGCTTCCGCAATGAGCGGTGGCAGTGCGTTGGGCAGGATCTCCCGGCTCACGATCCACGCCAGGCCCTCACCCCGCAGGCGCGCGACCGCCACGAACTCCTGCACGGCGATGCCGCGGGCGACCGCACGGGCCACGAGATAGACCCGCGTCGCTTCCAGGACACCGATGGTTCCGATGAGCACCGGAATCGAGGAGCCCAGCACCGACAACACCATCAAGGCCGAAATCAGGACTGGAATCGACAGGAGGATATCGATGCAGCGTGACAGGATGTTGTCTACCCAGCCACCGACTGTGGCGGCGACAAATCCTAGAGCGGTCCCCAGGATGACCGCGATGGTGGTTGTGACTGCGGCTATGCCTACCGTATTGCGTCCGCCGTACATCAACCGCGTCAACATGTCACGGCCGAGATTGTCCGTCCCGAGCCAACTCGCAGCGCCGGGCGGGTCCCACACGCCGCCAATGAATTGGCTCTCGGCGTAGGGGGCAAGCCAGGGCGCCAGCACGATTCCGGTCACAATGAAGAGCACAATGATCGCGCCGAGGAGCGCGGACAGCGGCGGTCGCGGGCGCGTTCGGCGAATCATCGCGGGCGCCGCAGTCTGGGATTGACGATGATAGCGAGCATGTCTGCGATGGTATTGAGACCTACATAGGTTGCGGCAAATACCAGGCCGCAAGCCTGCACCACGGGCAGATCGCGTTTGCTCACTGCGTCGACCATCAATTGCCCGGCGCCGGGATACACGAACACGGCTTCGACGACGACCACCCCGACGACGAGATAGCCGAGATTCAACGCAACTACGGCAATGATCGGAGCAGCCGCGTTGGGCAGCGCATGACGCAGGACCACCGTGCCGCGCGGCAAGCCCTTGAGAAATGCCATTTCGATGTAGGGGGCCGACATCACGGCAAGCAGGGCCGAGCGGGTCATCCTCAGCATATGCGCGAGGACTACGATCACGAGCGTCGCCACCGGAAGAGCGATAGCCGCAAGGCGTTCCGCGAGAGACATCCCGCCATGCATGACCGCCAGCGAGGGGAGCCAGCCCAGCTGCACGGCGAACAGCAGCGTCAACACATAGCCCACGAAAAACTCGGGAACCGAGATCGTCACCAGCGATAGCAGGCTTGCGAGCCGATCGATCACGCCGCCTTCTCGCATGGCCGACAGTAATCCCAAGCCAACAGCCACCGGCACCGAGACCAGCGCCGCCAACGAAGCGAGCAGCAGCGTGTTGCCGAGTCTCGGCAGTACCTGTGCGCCGACCGGACGCGCGCTCGTGAGCGACGTGCCGAAATCTCCGTGTACGGCGCCACCGAGCCAATGCAGGTATCGCAGCCACGCCGGCTGTTCCAGCCCCAGTGCAGCGCGGATGTTATGCAAGGCCTCCGGGGTCGCGTCCTGGCCGAGCAACGCGGAAGCGACGTCTCCGGGTAGCAGGTTTGTTCCGAAAAACAACAGCGCCGACACGGCCAACAATGTCAGCAAGCCCAGTGCCGCGCGCTGCGCCAGCAATCGCGTCATGGCGGGCTCAAGACTTCAGCCACACTTTTTCGCCGATCCGTTGTCCCATCAGGTCGAATATGGCGGAGGGACGCCAGCCTTGCACGCGTTGCGAGCCAGCCTCGATGTGATCCATGAACATCGGGATGAGCGCACCGCCTTCCTCGGCGATCATGCGTTGACAGTCTCCGTAGAGCGTACGTCGCTTCGCGACATCCGTTTCCGCTCGAGCCTGGTTCGCGAGCCCGTCAAATGCCGGGCGGCGCCAGTTTGTGTCGTTGGTGCTGGAGGTGGTGCGATATGCCTTGGACAAAGCGCCATCGACGGTCGTTCTGCCATCCGAATAGGACGCGCAGAAAGGCGCCTTCATGTACACGTTGGTCCAATAGCCGTCCACGGGCTCCCGCTTGACCTGGAGCGCGATTCCAGCGCGGGCCGCCGCTGACTGGAAAAGAACGCCGACATCGAGGGCGCCGGAGAAGGCGGCCTCCGAAGCCTGCAGCGTCACGCTCAAACGGTCGACACCCGCCCTCTTGAGATAGAACCTGGCCCGATCCGGGTCATAGGGATGTTGCGTCAGACCGGCGTCGTAATAGCGGTTACCGGGCGGGATCGGCTGGTCGTTGCCAATCGTGCCGTAGCCGTTGAGCACCGTTTTGACGATGCTCGCGCGATCGATGGCGTACTTGAGGGCCAGCCTGATGTCATTGTTGCGGTAGGGATCTGACTCGCAATTCATGGCGAGCACGGCGTACTGCCCGGTCTGCGAGCGCAGCACCTGGAAGCGGGCGTTGCGCTTCATGAGGTTGGCGGTACGGCCGTCGATGCGATTGATCACGTCCACCTGCCCCGAGATGAGGGCGTTGACCCGGGCAACGGGGTCGTTGATCACAATGATCTCGATGGCCTCGACGTGAGCGGCGTCGGGCTTCCAGTATTGGCCCGTCTTGCGGGTAATACAACGCACGCCGGGCTCAAAACTCTCGAGTCGGTAGCCACCCGTGCCGATCGGATTCGTCCAGTCGGTAAAGCCGTCGGGAACCACGAGCAAGCGAAAGTCGGACAAGGTCGCGGGGAGATCGGCGTCACCGGCCGCGAGTGTGACTTTTATGCGGGTTGCATCGAGCTTGCGGATGTCCAACACATTCTCGAGCACGACTTTGGCCGGCGATCGCGTCTCGCCGCGATGCAGGTTGATGGAGTAGATCACGTCGTCAGCGTCGAGAGTCTTGCCGTTATGGAAGACGACGTCCCGACGGACTTTGAAAACCCATTCCGTGACGTTGGGCGACTCCCACTCCTCCAGGAGCTCGGGACGCGCATTGCCCGCGGCGTCGATCTCCACCAGGCCGTTCATGAGCTGGTAGCCGATGTTGATCGGGACCCAATCTATGAAGGTGCGTGGATCGAGTACGTCCGAGGTCGAGCCACCGACCATGCCGAGCCGAAGCGCGCCGCCTGGGCTCGCGGGAGTGTCGTCCGGAACGCTACAGCCCGCGAGAGTCAGCCCGCCCGCGGCCCCGGCAACACCGCCTATGAGAGCGGCTCCCTGCAGGAACCCACGGCGATCGAGACCGCCCACGGAAGTTACATACCCGCTCTTGGGGTACTGGAGCGCCACTCCCGCCGGCAGACCGACTTACCCCCCTCGAAGGCCTCGAGCCAGGCAGACAGCTCGAATGTCGTGGGAGTCGAGGTCATCTCGGCACCCGCGTCGACACGAATCTGCCAGTCGCCGCGGGCCATTTCGTAGGTCTGTGTCATGGTCGCGCGCGCTGAATTGGGATCATCGGGGCGGATACGGTAGTTGCGCTCATAAGTATGGCTCATCTCGAGCCCGATGGCGTCGAGCCGGAACTTACCCCAGGCGCCGAAGACACCGCCGTCGGTGTAGAGGCGATGATTCACCTCGCCGGTGACCTGGTCGATGGATACCGAGCGCTCGACCCTCCCCTCGCGTAAAACCGTGACGGACGAGGGCGTCGCCGCCTCGGGCTCCGGCAGGCGCGGCAGCGCTGCATCGCTGGATTGCGGCGTGCGAACAGGGAGTTGGAGTTGGGACTTCCCCGTGAATACAGTGAGGGTAACGGCCTCCGGTGAGGGCCAGATGATGGGCCAATAGGCCGTAGAGACGGCCACCCGGAGTCGATGGCCTTTCGGAAAGGCGTAGGCGGTGCCGTAGAGGCTGATTTCGACGCGATATCGCTTATCCGTCTGAGTTGGAGTCGGGGTTTCGCGCCCCTCACGTTGAGTGAGGTTCAGAAAGCCGCGAGTCACCAATGCGGCACCGCCATCCGGCGCGACGTCGATGAGTCTCACGGCGACAAACGCCGCCGGCCTGTCGACTGCCAGCTCGAGAGTCACTGTAACGTTGCCCAGGATCTCCAACCGCCCCACCAGGGGCTCGCCGTCGAACTCCAACGAGCCGAAGGCATCGAGCGATTGCTCGCTCGGTAAATCTCCAGGATTGGCAAAGCTCCCCCAATCGCCTGAAGACAGGCCGGTCGTCTGCGGGGAGCGGAGCACCAGGGCATGCTCCGGCGCGGCATCGGCGGCAAGGCGACCGGGATTTAGGTGGAGGGTCTGCGATCTGACATGCGGACTGGGCCACGTGTTTTCGGCGACCCAGCGTCCGGGGCGATGCTCGAGATGGGAAACCGGACCCACGGCCTCCATCATGTAAAAGCGATGTGCCGGCTCCTGCATCACATCGTTGTCGACACCTTTCAGCCAGCGGTCCCACCAGCGCAGCGCTTCCTGAAGGAAACCCACCGCGGGAGTGGGTAGCGCCTCGTGCGGATACAAGTGAGCCCAGGGGCCGACAGTTACCTTGTGCGGTACCTGGAGATGCGCTGCGAGTCGCAGCGGCGTGTCACGATACAAATCCGCCCATCCGCCCCAGAACCAGGTGGGACAGGTGATCGCACCGTAGTTGAAACTGACCGAGCCGTGCTTCCAGTAAGCGTCCAGCGTGGGATGCTCCAGCCAGATCCGCGGCCAGAATTCCTCCGCCTCGAGCCGCTCCAGCCACATCTCGCGCCAGCGCTCGCCGACGATCTGCGGATCGGGCGGCCGGGCGTTGAAGATCTGCATGATGCAGCCCCACCAGAAGTTGTCCTGTAGCAGACAACCGCCGTAGTAGTGGATGCACTCCGCATAGCGATCGTCGGTACCCATGACCGAGATGATCGCTTTCAGCGCGGGCGGTTGGCGTTCCGCCACCTGCAGTGAGTTATAAGCGCCCCAGGACTTGCCCATCATCCCGACATTCCCGGAACACCACGGCTGCGCCGCGATCCAGGCGATGACTTCCAACGCGTCATCCTGTTCCTGGCGGACATACTCGTCGTGCATGATCCCGTCGGACTCTCCCGAACCGCGCATGTCGACGCGCACAGCGACATAGCCGTGGCTCGCAAACCAGGGATGCATGCTCTCGTCGCGCCGACGCATGTAGTCGCGCTTACGATAAGGGATGTACTCGAGGATCGCCGGCACGGGAGCCGCCTCGGCGCCCTCGGGTAACCAGATGCGGGCGGCGAGTTTGCAGCCGTCGGACATGGTGATCCAGACGTTCTCGATCTCGCGGACCGAGGTCAAGTCCACCATGGGCTAGCCTCCACGCAGGTAGGATTCCGCCGAGGCGCAATACCAGTCCATGAGTCGCAACACGAGTTGCTCGGTGACCTGCGAGTAAGGTCCGGGCGCGTAGGCGATCGACTTCACACCGCGTTGGTTGTTTTCGGCCAGCGCGCGATCCTGATCGTTGGTGGCGGTCCAGACTTCGATCAGCCGCTCGAGGTTGTAATCGACACCCTCAACAGCGTCCTGGTGGACGAACCACTTGCCAGTGACCGTCGTCTGCCCGGGGCCGGTCGGCCAGGCCTGGAAGGAGAACGCGTAATCGCCGACGACGTGGTTGAAACAGTTCGGTTGCACGCCCCACCACATCGTACCGACGTCGCCGTCGCCTACCCTGCCGAGGGTCTTACTGACAGCGGGCTTGCCGTCCATGGTGTAGGAGAAGACTCCGTCGCCGAGCGCATAGCGGCCGATCTCGTACCATGCCGCGATGATCTCGCCGGCTTTGAGTCCCTTGGACTCACAGTTACGGATGAAAGCAGTCTCCCAGTCCGGTGTGACGCCGGAGGTATCCTTCACCGTGAAGTCACGGAATGAGCGCATCAGTTGCGGGTGACCGGCGCGACAGTGATAGCACTCGCGCGCATTCTCCATGACGAGCTTCCAGTCCGCGTGCTCGGTCAGCGTCATGGTATGAACCAACTTCGACTTCCGCAGCTCGTGCGGCTCGAGCATCGGCTCCAGGTCGGCTCGGAAGCGGGCGAAGTCAGGCGGTCGGTCACTGAGACAGATGAAGATCACACCCGCAACGCTCTCGACACGAACCGGGCGAAGGCTGTATCCGCTGATGTCAAAGCCTTCGTGCATGCGAGCGGCCTGTACGAGTCGGCCGCGAAGGTCGTAGCTCCAGTGATGGTAGGGGCACACCAGCCGGACAGCGTGACCATGCTGCTCCCTACAGATCTGCGCGCCACGGTGGCGGCAGGTATTGAAGAACGCGCCGATGCCACCGTCCTGGTTGCGAATGACCACGATCGGCGAATCCCCCACCGCCAGGGTGAAATAGTCGCCGGGTGCCGGGATCTCGCTTTCGAAGCCCGCCTGCAGCCAGTGGCGCTGGAAAATCGCCCGGATATCGAAGTCGTGCACGGCCGGATCGACGTACAGACCCTGGGGAAGCGTGTGTCCCTTGCGCCGCTCGGCGAATAGCGCTCGCATGGTGTCCGTGGTGCTCATGCCTCAATAACCCTCAGCCGCTGATCTCTGTTTGCGCGGCCCTCTTGGGCCGACCTGATTGGGCCGGGCCCATTGTAGCCGGCACCACGACGATACCCGCCGTCGCACGGCCGCGACTTCGCTTAATTGCACGATTTGCTAGGAGTTTGGCCACGAACGGGTTGGCAGCTTGCGGGAGGGAGCCAGCGGGACACGAGGGCCTTGGGGCGCGTGACAGCGCTCGATGGCGGCGGCGGCGAGCTGGGAGCTCGGTGCTAAACTCAAAGGATGCCCAGAGCGTGTACGGTCGTGTATGTGGCGTTTCTTGCTGCGGCCG
Source organism: Steroidobacteraceae bacterium (assembly GCA_035566815.1). Taxonomy (GTDB): domain Bacteria; phylum Pseudomonadota; class Gammaproteobacteria; order Steroidobacterales; family Steroidobacteraceae; genus 13-2-20CM-66-19. The sequence continues at coordinate 6,721 of DATMQL010000177.1, forward strand.
TGGCCAACGGAGGTCCGAGCAAGGCCGCCGACGCTGATCATCCTCAACCCCATCTAGGTACTCGCACTGCCCCGTTGATTCACGCAGGCGGCGCGCGGTTTCGTGACCTCAATCGCGACGGCGTACTGCAGCCCTACGAGGATTGGCGGCTTCCCGCCCCTGCGCGCGCAGCGGATCTCCTTTCGCGCATGACGCTAGCCGAGAAAGCCGGCGCGATGATGCATGGCACTCCCCCGGCGACTCCGAATGAGCAGTACGATCTCGGCCAGGTCAGGGCAGTGATCCTCGATTCGAACGTCACCGCATTCATCACCCGCCTGAGTGCGCCCGCCGCGGAGCTCGCGCAGGCAAACAACGAGTTGCAGGCTATTGCCGAACGGGGTCGCCTCGGCATCCCCATTCTCATCAGCACCGATCCACGGAGTCATTTCGACACTGTGGCTGGGGCGAGCGTCGCGGCCAACGGCTTCGCGCAATGGCCAGGCACGTTGGGGCTGGCCAGCATCGGCAACACCGATCTCGTCAGGCACTTTGCCGACACGGCGCGACAGGAATACCGCTCGGTGGGCATCCACATGGCCCTGTCTCCGCAGGCCGATCTCGCCACGGAGCCTCGCTGGCCGCGTATCAATGGGACTTTCGGCGAGGACTCCGAGCTGGTCAGCCGCATGGTGCAGGCCTACGTGACAGGGTTTCAGCACGGCGCGCAGGGCGTTGCCACTGATGGCGTCGCTACGATCGTCAAGCACTGGGTGGGTTACGGCGCTGCCGCCAACGGTTTCGACGGACACAACTACTACGGGCGGTTCGCCAAGTTTGAATCCGGCCATTTTGAGGAGCACGTTCGGCCATTCGACGCGGCTTTCCAGGTCGGCGTCGCCGGCGTGATGCCGACTTATGACGTGCTGTTGGGAGTCAGCCTCGAGGGAGCGCCGCTCGAGCCGGTAGGGGCCAACTTCAATCGCCAGCTACTCACCGATCTGCTGCGCCAGAAGCACGGCTTCACCGGACTCATACTGTCCGACTGGGACATTACCCGGGACTGCGATCCCAGTTGCATGACCGGCGTACCGGCGCAGACCCGCACCGACATCGGAATGCCGTGGGGCGTGGAGAAGCTCTCCAGGTTAGAGCGCTATGCAAAGGCCGTGAATGCCGGCATCGACCAGTTTGGCGGCGTAACGGATACCGAGGTCCTGGTCGCGGCGGTGAAGTCCGGGTTGGTGAGTGAAGCCCGCCTCGATGCCTCGGTGTTGCGTGTCCTGGAGGTGAAGTTTCGCCTGGGCTTATTCGAGAATCCATTTGTGGACCCTCACCGCGCGGCGGCGGTCGTCGGGGCGCCGGCTTTTCGTTGGGCGGCCCTGGATGCCCAGCGGCGCTCTCTGGTGTTGTTAAAGAATCAGGGGGACCTGTTGCCGCTGCAGAACACCTTACGCAAGGTCTTCGCGCCCGGCATGTCGGCGGGATCACTGGCCGCGCATGGAATGCAGCCTGTCCGCAGCCCGGCGTTGGCCGATGTGGTCATTGTGCGTGTTGGAACGCCTCACGAAGCGTTACATCCCGGATTTTTCTTCGGCAGCCGCCAGCAGGAGGGCTCCCTCGACTTCAAGGCTGACAGCCCGCAGCTCGCGCTCATTGCGGAGGCGAGCCGGGCGAGTGTACCGACCGTCGTCGTCGTGACGCTCGACAGGCCGGCGATCCTGACGCAGTTGAAGGATAAAGTGAGCGCCTTGATCGGCGAATTTGGAGCCAGTGACGACGCCGTACTCGACGTCCTCACGGGCAAGGCCCGACCGGAGGGTCGTTTGCCATTCGAGCTGCCCTCCTCCATGGCTGCTGTCGAAGCTCAACAACCCGACGCACCTCACGACAGCGAGAAGCCGCTCTACCCGATCTTTTTTGGGCTTCGCTACCGCTGAGACTGCGCCGAGCCGCGCCCTACGCTACCCTGCATCGCGCCTCACCGCGGCAGCGCACCGCGCAGCCTCACTGTCCCGCCGGAGGTCCCTTTATGGAACGCGGCGCGTCGGGACCGGGCGAACCCGACGGCGGCGACCTGGGACCATAGTGCGGAATCGGCTTCCCCAACTCGTAAGCGCCCAGATCGGGTGCTTTGCCAGTGAAGTCGTCGGTGATCGTAGGCAACTCGACGCCCGCGTCCACCGCGGCGGAACTCGCCTTGAGACGGAAGTCGAGACTCTCCGGGTCATAGAGACGTTGTGGATCCGACTTGTCCGGAATCCCGACGTTCACGAACGTGTCGAAGTCGAGCAGGACACTGTGTTGGTCCAACCCGGTCGCCGCGCTGAAGTCCGGTAGCGTCTTGAACCGGCGCACCTCCAGAGGATGGGTGTAGTCGAACGCAGTGGCGAACGGCGGCGAATCCCATTCGAACGCATTGTCCGCACCGGGGTTCGGCCGGAAACCGTTGTAATCCGAAGTGGAATAGTTTGTGAAGGTGCGCATTGCGAACACCTGGGGCGACCAGCCGTCTGACAGGAACAGATTGTTACGGAAGTGCACATTCGCGGCGGGCCCGTAATAGCGTATCTGGCCGACGAGGGTGTTCTGATAGAACAGCACGCCCGCCGGCGTGTCGACGAACTTCAGGTAGCCGCCGGTCGTCGTGCCATAAACGAGGTTCTGATAGAAATACAACGGCCCGCCGAAGAGCGGCTGCGCGCTAAGCGCGCCCCCGGTGGAATCGAAGCAGCGATTCCTGAATACCCTGATGTTGTGGGCACCACCGTCGGCTTCGATGCAGTTGTCGTCGGTGTTGTAGATGTCGTTGTTGTAGATATCGATCGATACGGGCACCCGGTCGCGCAGCTCATCGGGTGTGCCGTCGGGATCTCCATAGGTGTCGATGTCGATTCCGTCGTGCCAGTTCGCCACGTAGTTGTGGGCGACCACGTGACCCTGCCCGTAGACTTTCACCGCGTACTCAGAAGTGATGAGCGCGGGGTAACCGGGGAACTTCGCCCAAACTTCGGGCGTGAACCAGCTCTGCATTTTCCCGGGATCGTGGCGCCCGATGAACACGTTGTCGGCGATATAGAAGTTCTTCGAGCCGGACCAGCCGGCTTCCACGACCCGCCCGATGTCGTAGGCCCGACTGTGCTTGAGTGTGAAGCCGCTCGAGCCGGCGATCGACTTCATGCCGAGTTTGAAGGCGACCTGGGTATTGCGAACGGTAATACCTTCGAAGTAATTGTAATTGCCGCCCATCAGGTTGAAGAGGTTGTCGCAACCGTCACCATCGAAGATGACTTCGCCGTCGCCCGCGCCTTTGATCACGATGGGCTTGTCCGGGGTCCCGTTTTGTGTGAGGTAGTAGGTTCCGTCGAACGGCGTGCCATAGGCGGCGATGGTCTTGTCGAAGCCGCTGTAGACGAAGCGGTTGTCTTTATAGACTCCAGCATGCACCAGGATGGTATCGCCCGGCTGCACACGCGGCGGCATCTCGCGGGAGTGATCGGACTGGTCCGAGCCGCGGTAGTACGCGGCCAGGAGGCCGGTAAAGGCGGGCTCCTGCCGGGGGCCCGTGTAATCGAACGGATAGACGTGGTAGACGGCGCCGCCGGCGGCGGGAACGGGTTCCTTGCGGGTGCGTATGGTGACGTTGTGTTCCTTGACGCCCTTTACGCCGTCCGGGTCGGACAACACGAAGCGGGCCTCGTACTCCGTGTCAGGATCGAGGTTTAGAATACTGCCCGCGAACATATTGGGGGCGATGTATTTGTTGAAATGCTCGTTACCGCCATCGCGGGGCAGGCCACCGATGACTGACTCGCGTTGCAGGCGCAAGAGCGGGAGCGCCTTGCGCCAGGAGGAGTCGCCCTTCTTGCGATAGGAGACAGCGACGCTGGCGTTGCGATTGTCGTCGCCTTTGATGCGCCATTCGAAGCCTAGCGATTGGAGGGTTGGGGGTTCGACCCAGAAGTCGCCGGCGGTGGTGGAGGGAGTTGTAACGACAGTCACTGCGGGCGCCGCGGCCACGGGGGCGGCGGCACGTGACCACGTAAACGCCACGCCGACCAGCAACACGGCCAATGCGGGCGCGAGGCGCCGCCCGCGACGCGCGGCAACCGACAACTGCAACATACTGACTCCCCCCTCGCCGATCGATCGAACCTGGACCGCGCGCCTCGTCGTTTACGGCAGAGGGTGCACAGTTGTGTTGAACAGATACTGGTCGACAAACTCGGTGGTGGCACCGGCCTTCATGCCCTTCACAGGCAAGAGCCGCGCTGAAAGCGGCTTGTGCCACTTCCAGGCTAACGACGCGACATCGCCCAGGATGCGGACGAGCTGCTCTTCGGAAACATCCCCAGGTAGCGGAATGGTATCGAGACCCGTGCCGCAAACGGCCGAATAGGCCAGGAGATCGTCTATGTTGTAGGTCCCCTCGGCCCAACGTTTCGCGAGCCCCTTGTCTTCCATCACGGGAACCATCAGGCCGGAATAGCCGATCTGCTTCACAGGCACGGCCTTGACCGCCGTGGTGATGATCAGCGCCGCGGTCATCGTTCCACTCGAGCCAAACTTCGCCCCGGTGTAGGTTTCCATCGCGGTTCCGATGGAAACGTCTCCCAAGGGCGCGGGCGTAGGATCCACGCCCATGAAGGCCCAGCCCGTCGCCGCGGCCACCTTCTCGCCGATCGATTCGCCGATCTTGGAATGCACGGTGAGCTGTTTGGTCAGCTCCGCCACGGAGGCGTTGAAATCGCCGTGGGTACGCGCGAAAACCTCGCGCACGACATTGGCGCCTTCGAAGCCCAACGAGAATTGCTTGCCAGCGCCGGTATGGAAGGTGCCTGGATAGAAAGGCCCCAGCGGTTTGAGCATCGCGGTGCCGGTGAAGTTGAAATTGCCCTGGCTGTGAACGCTGTGATCGGTCACGTAGCGAATCAGCGCCGCGGTCTCGCGGATGACCTTCCAGTGGATGCCGTCGTCGCCGGCCATAATGGCATTGGCATTGATGTTCGGTAGCGTGGAGAGCATTTGCGCCAGCAGGTGCATGGTCTTCGGATCGTCGCTATCGCGCATCATCGCGGGTCCGACGCTGGGGAGAAAACTCTCTTTCACGGAGAGGTCGTCGAAGGCCTTCAGGAACTTCAGCGCTTCGGCATCGGACTGCCCACTGACCAGCTCGGCGAGCGGCTGCGTAACGATACGAAGCGTCTCAATCTCGTAGCCCTGCTTCTCGAACTCACTTTTTGCCGCCCTGATGACGGAGAGGGTCTCGGCGATCTGCTGCGCGTAGGTGGCGCGATCGAGACGCACGAAGCCGGTGATAGCCCGCACTTTTGGCTTCGTATAGGGCGGCGGCGCCTGCGCCACCGCGGTCATTGCAACGATGGCGAGCATCAGCGCGCCGATTGATTTTTGTATTAGACGCATCACCGTGCCACTCCCGCGATGGTTCGAATCGCCTCATTGAAGCACAGTTTGCAGCCGCTCGCGGTATCGCATTCCCGCCGCCTCCTAGGCCGTCACCACGCCCACCACAGTGCGGACGGTCCTCGTGCCGACATCCCGCAAGAGTCGACGCAGTGCCATTGATCATCTTGCCGCGCCCATAGCCATTTCGGCCATGAAAGTCAGCAAGAGGCAGCCGGTACCAACGAGCATCAAAATTCGTCTCTCGGCATTCCATTTGTCCAGCTTGTCGTGCAGCCTTGCGAACGACGCGTCGATCCCCGCATGCACACGGCGGATAGACGCGTCCCAACGCAAAGAATTGACAGCGGCTCGCAGGTCAGCAACCTCGCGCTTCAACTCGCCGACCTCGCGCATTGCCTCAGTTGCATTTCTACTATCCACAAAACCCTCCTCTTTCAGTGCAGACCATATTCAAAGAGACGACCATCGGTCAGATCCATTTGAGCGCATGCGCGAGAAGATTCATCGCGAAACCGCCGATGAGCGTCAACGTCCACACCCGTATCTGGGCAATCGACTTCTCCATCTTGGCGTCCAACCGGGCAATCGACGTATCAATCTTCGCGTCCAGATTGGCAGCTGTTGTGTCTATCTTTGCGTTCAGGTCGGCGGCTATCGCATGCACGTGGGAAGTCGACGCGTCGAACTTACCGTTCAGAGTGGCAAAGGACACGTCAATTTTCCCATTCAAGGTCGCGTTCAGCGTGTCGACGCTGCTTCTCAACTCGCTGACGCCCTGCTGCAATGCATCGACTCGCGCCTTCGTCTCCGCCACGTCGGAGCGAATGTGAGCGACATCCGATTCAATTCTTGCGATTCGAGCTTCCACGAAATCATCCTCTTTCAGTACCGCCGCCATGGTCGATCCTCCTGATCAAAGCTGTGCCGTCCGTTGGAAAGTGGCGTCATTTGAGCAGAGGTTTCTTGTGTTTGGAAGCCTCTAAAGCTGGGAAATTTGTGCAAATTTTCGCAGTTCAGACGTGACTATATACGTCTGTGGATACTGCGTATTTGGACGTGTGTGGCGGGCGCGCTGAGAACGACGTGTATATCGCGTGACGGGGTGCACGCGCGATACACGTGGCAAGGTCAGAACTTTTCTGACCAGGGCCGCAGATCGAGCTCGTGGGTCCACGCGCTGCGATGTTGGCGATGGAGCATCAGGTACATTCTGGCGATTTCGTCCGGATGCAACATTCCATCTTCGCCGAAACGCGCTTCGACGCCGGGAATGGAAGCCCGCGCGCGATCGCCGTCGATGACACCATCGACAATCACGTGAGCGACATGGATGCCTTGCGGCCCGAACTCGCGGGCGGCACTCTGCGCCGTCATTCGCAGAGCCGCCTTGGCGGCCGCAAACGGCGAGAAGTTGGCACTACCGCGCAGACTTCCGCTGGCGCCTGTAAAGATGATCGTGCCCGTCCGCCGGGCGACCATGTTTGGAAGCACCGCCTGCGCCAGCAGAAAACCCGCCAAAGCATGGGCGCGCCAGTGCTCTTCGAACACTTCGGAGGTGACTTTGAGGAAAGGTGACGGGCGGTTGCCGCCGGCATTTTGAATGGCGACCTGCACGGGACCCAGCGATTCAGCGCTCGCAACAAAACGCGCCACGTCGGCAACGTTGGAAACATCACCGACTTCGATATGAGGAGCCCGTCCAACCGCGGCGATACTCTCGGCAGCCTGACGTAGTTTGTCGTGACTGCGTCCCGCGATGACAACTGGAAAACCCGCCTCGGCGAACACGCGCGCCGCGGCAGCGCCGAGCCCTCGCGGCGACCCAACACCCAGAATCAGCACGCTACCCTGTTGCACGTCAGACATGGTTTGAGCTCCGGTCGAAGGACACCTCGTGAGGTCATAGCATAGCGCCGATGGCTAGAAGCAGACGCCGCTCATGACCGGACGGTGGTGACCGCGGGAACCTGTCAGGCACTCGCGAATGGGGCGCAATAGAATGAAAAGGAGTTTAAGAGAGGGGGAAGAATGAACAGAAGAATGGGCTCGAGTGTGGGCAACGCACCGCTTTGTTTCGTCCGGAATCTCGCTCGCCGCGGCGCCGGCCCCCGAGCCTGGTCGCTCCCCCGGTGCTTCGCTCAACTCCCCGGGGCGACACTTGGCGCCTTGCTCAGTGCCGCACTGGTCTGCGCCATTTTCCTCGCGATACCTGGGCCCGCGCTGGCAGAAAGACCCGACACTTCCCGGTCCGATCCGGAACCCGCACCAGTATCCTCCAGTGCCTCGCAAGGTATCCAGGCCTCCCCCGCCCCCATGCGCGCGTCACCCGGCACCGCGCCGAAGGCCGCCGCCACCGCCGCGGCAGGCAACCCAACGACGCCAGCACCAACCCTCAAGGGTAAAGTTCTAGGCATCGCCTTCGTCGGTCGCATGGTCGCCGACCTCGACAAGTCGCTCCCCTTCTACGAGACGCTCGGATTCACCCGCGACCCAAGCATCAATTCGTCGTGGCACCGGGACGACGCTCTGAACCACCTTTTCGGCATCAAAGGCGCACAAATTCGCTCAGCGAGACTGACGATCAACAGCAACGTTTCGGGCAAGCCGTTCGCGGTTTACCTGTACCAGTTGCGGGGGATCAAGCGTGCCAACCTGGCGGGCTACACCCCCTGGGAGCCAGGCGCCAGTCACTTCGGCGTCGTGGTCCCCGATGCACAACTCGTATGGTCGCAGTTGAAAGCCAGCGGGACGCTCCGGGCGCGCTCGTGGGGCGGCGAGCTCATTCCCTTTCCGGGGCAAACCAAGGGCAGCCTCGCTTATCTCACCGACCCTGACGGCCTGGACATCGAGCTCATCAACCAGCGACCGGCCACTCCGGCGCAGGATGGCCGTCCCGCGCGACCGGCAATTCCGCCAGGACTCAGTCATGTGGGACTCGTCGTTCTCGACTCCGATAAGGAAACTGCGTTCTACGGCAACCTGCTCGGGGGCCAGCTGGCCGATACCAGCTCCCCCTGGTTACAAGGTGACTTCTACGATTCCGCCGTCGGCGGTCACGGCAACATCCTGAGGTTCCATAACGAATCGTTCGCGGAAGCCGCGGACCCCGGCGCTCGCATGCATTTCGAGTTGGTCGAATTTCAGAATCGTAAGAAAGCTGTTGCGTCCTATCGCATTTCCGACATCAGTGTCGGCTATGTGGGATTCGAGGTCCAGGACATCGATGCCCTCTTTACACGAGTAAAAGGCGCGGGCGCAAAGATCGTGTCGGACGGCGGAGTCGTGACGCTGAAAGACGGGGGCCGCGCCGTGCTGGTGCGCGATCCGGATGTGGGTGGGTTCATCGAGCTATTCGAACCTGCGAGTCGCGGGCGGTAAAACGCCGCCCGCACACAGGGCGCCCGGTCGATATACCCGCCCGCAACCCCAGGCGCTCCGGTCCCTACGAGGCGCCCGTAACTGCGGGCGCCTCAGCCCTCCTACAACCCTGCGCAGATCGCTTTCGTCTCCAGGTAGTTATTGAGCGCGTCGTGCCCCATCTCGCGCCCCCAGCCCGACTGCTTGTAACCTCCGAACGGTAACGCCGCATCGAAAATGTTGTAGCAGTTGATCCAGACCGTCCCCGCGCGCAGGCGGTTGGCGATCCGGTGAGCCTTGCCAATATCGCGGGTGTAGATCCCCGCGGCGAGGCCATATGTCGTATCGTTCGCGCGTCTCAACAAGTCCGCGTCGGCATCCTTGAACGGACTCGCTGTCACGACCGGCCCGAAGATCTCCTCGCGATAGACCTTCATGTCATTCGACGTGTCCACTAACACGGTGGGCTCCACGAAGTAACCCGCGCCCTCCACCTGCCGACCGCCACACAGCGCCTTGGCCCCTTCGTCAGCGCCAGAGCGGAGGAATCCCGAGACTCGCTCGAGCTGGGTCTGGGAGACGAGCGGTCCCATCTGCGTGCGCGTATCGAGGCCCGGCCCCACGCGGATCCCCTTGGCGAACTCCGTGATGCCCTCGACCACCTTGTCGTAGTGCTTCTGATGCACGAACAAGCGCGACCCGGCGCAGCAGCACTGCCCCTGGTTGAAGAAGATCGCGTTGGCAGCGCCTGGAATGGCGTTATCGAGATCGGCGTCCTCGAGAATGATGTTGGGTGACTTGCCCCCGAGCTCGAGGGTGACTTTCTTCAAATCGTTTGCCGCAGCCTTCACAATGAGCTTGCCGACCTCGGTCGAGCCCGTGAACGCAACCTTGTCCACCTGCGGATGGGCAGCGAGCGGCGCGCCGCAAGTCTCGCCGAAACCGGTGAGCACATTCACCACGCCATCCGGGATGCCCGCCTCCTGACACAACTCGGCGAGCCGCAACCCGGAGAGCGGTGTCTCTTCGGCGACCTTGAGTACGATCGTGCAACCCGTCGCGAGCGCCGGCCCGAGTTTCCAGGCCGCCATCAACAGCGGGAAATTCCAGGGGATGATCTGCCCCACGACACCGATCGGCTCCTTACGCGTGTAGGCGTGATACTCGGCTCCCGGTGTGTAGGGAACCGACAACGAGATGGTGTTGCCCTCGATCTTGGTCGCCCAGCCCGCCATGTAGTGGAACAGATCCGCCGCCAGCGGCACGTCCGCGGCGCGCGCGACCACGATCGGCTTGCCGTTATCGAGCGACTCGAGCTGCGCCAGCTCCTCCAGGTTCGCCAGGATGAGATCACCGATCTTCCAGATGATCTTGCCGCGCTCGGACGGCGTCATTCGCGGCCACGGCCCCTCGTCGAACGCTTTGCGGGCCGCTGCCACCGCGGCGTCCACGTCCGGTTTCTCGCAAGCTGCAGCCCGGGCGATACGCTGGCCCGTGGCGGGGTTGAACACGTCGAAAGTCTCGCCGCTCTTGGCGGCAACCCAGCGTCCGTCGATGAGGACCTTGCGGGGCTGAGAGATAAATTGCTGGACTCGTGAATTGAGCGAGATCAGGTCGGGGTTCGCGTTCACTTGGGCGTTCATTGCGGGCTCCATACCGGGAAGGTGTCATGGGTCACGGCGTTGCTCTGCCGGGCGCGATGTCGAGCAAGGAACGGACCAAATGGGGTTTGTGTCAGCTGCAACGCCATCCGAAGTCCGTTTGTCCAACTAAATCAGTGGGGTAGGTAACCGGCCAGCGCTCGCGGACTGCCCTGCCGGTGGTGGGCAGGCGCGGTTGCGCTCCCCTGGTCGAGCGCCAACTGTCCCGCCTGCGGGGCAGTTGTCCCTGCAACGTTAGCGCCCGCGCCCACCGCGTAATTGCCATGCCCCCACACATGCGCAAAGATGAGCGCGCACGAGATGGCTGGCCGTTTCGCTGAGGGGGTTTGATGACCGATCCGACAGTGGTCCGTCATGCGGACCGGGTTCTGCGCGTGGCACAAGGCATGGCGCCGCCCGAGGGTCCCACGGCCCTGAACGAGTCGATAGGTGACTCATGGCGGCGTTGTGTCCGCGACTATTCACTCGACCCGGTACGCATTTACTCCCCGGCGGTCATCAGCACGGGAGACCTGCGCGGCCGCCAGGTCCAACATGAGCAGCTCATCCAGATCGCCTCCGCCGAAATGGATTCCCTGTACGACCAGATCTCGGGATCCGGTTACGCTTTACTGCTGACGGATGCCAGTGGCGTCATTCTCTGCGAAAAAATCGACTCCACGCTGAAGAGTTTGTTCCGCTCGGCGGGGCTGCTCATCGGCGCCGACTGGAGCGAACTGCACGAAGGAACCAACGGCATCGGCACGTGTATCACCGTCGACCGGCCCGTGACCGTGCATCGAACCGAGCACTTCCGGGCGCGTCACATCGGATTGTCGTGTTCGGGAGCTCCCATACACGATCCTTCCGGCTCCCTGCTGGCAGTTCTCGATGCCTCGACGGTGGACGCGCGTGACACGCGTGCCAGCCAGGCGCATACCATGGCGCTGGTCAACATGTCGGCGCAGCTCATCGAGAAATGCATTTTCCTGCAACATCACCACACAGCCAACATTGTCAGATTCCACGCGAGGCCGGAGCTCGTGAACCTCCTGCATGACGGTTCGCTGGCGCTGGCAATGGATGGGACTGTCATCGCGGCGGACGCGATGGCTGTACGGCTGCTGGCAACGCGGGGCCGGCACGATCTGGTCGGACGGACATTTGACGAGATCTTCGATATGCGCATCGAGGATCTGCTCGCGCCCGCGTCGCTCGCGCGACAGGCGTTGTGGCCGGTGCGGGACGCGAGCCTGGGGCGTCGCTACTTCGCGAGCTTGCATATCGGTGGTTCGCCGCCGAGCCATGCGCCAGTGGTTCAAGCGTCGGCAGTTCGCCCGGTGCGAGCCACGCCGGCAGCCGTTTCGATCGGCACCCTATCCTCACCCCCCGCGACGGCTAAACCCCATGCTCGGTCCGCACCACCTTTGCGCGCGAATCGCGTCCTCACCTTCGACGAGTTGGCTGGCAATGACGCCAACATGGCGAACCTCGTCCGCAAAGCCTCGCGCGTCGCCGATTCGACGCTGCCTGTTTTGATTCAGGGCCCTACGGGCTCGGGCAAAGAGTGCTTCGCGCGCGCGCTGCACGCAGCCAGCCCTCGAGCGTCCTGCCCGTTTGTGGCGGTGAATTGCGCGGCGCTCCCGGAAACATTGATCGAGAGCGAGCTATTCGGCTACGGACCGGGCGCCTTCACCGGCGCCAAAAAAGAAGGCCGCAAAGGCAAGATCGTTCAGTCCTCCGGCGGTACGCTGTTCCTCGACGAGATCGGCGATATGCCGCTGCTCTTACAGACCCGCCTGTTGCGTGTCCTGGAAGAGCAGGAGGTGATACCGCTGGGAGCGGAAGCCGGTATTCCGGTCGACCTGCGCGTGGTCTGCGCTTCGAACCAGGACCTGCGCGAGTTGCTGGCCGCGGGCGAATTTCGTGAAGATCTCTATTACCGGCTGAACGGCATCATGCTGGAACTGCCGGCGCTTGCGGCGCGAACCGACAAGGACGTGTTGATCCGCCGCTTTGTAGCCGAAGAGAGCGGCATGGCAGAGGCGGAATCGATCGACGCGGCCGCCCTCGAGCGCCTGACGGAGTACGCCTGGCCGGGCAACATCAGGGAGCTGCGCAATGTGATCCGCGGCGCGTTCGCAATTTGTGACCACAAAGTGATTCGGCTGTGTGATCTGCCGGCGCAGTTGAGCCTGGAGGGAAGATCGCGCGCCACTGCCGCTGGCAGCGCACACATAACACCTCCATCCGACCCCCTGGCGCACGCAGAGAGGGAAACCCTCCTGAGCGCCATCCGCGCCTGTCGCGGCAACCTCTGCCATACAGCGAAGCAACTCGGCATCAGCCGCAACTCCTTATACCGGAAGTTGAAACGACACGGCATCGCCGTCAGCCGCATCGACGGGCTATCGGTTCGAGACGGCAATCACTAGCCGCAAGCTACCGGGGCCAGCGCTCAGCGCGTACTCTTGGACGTCACCGACGCCACCAAGGCGTCACTCCACGAACGCAACCCCGGAACGTCCGCAGTTTCCTTTTCCTGCAGGTCAATAGTCTCGTTCACCATCACTTCCTGACCATCCAACAGGATGTCCGGCTCATTCTCCCGGGAGGGATAGGCTTTCGTCGCCTCGACGTGCCCGAAGAGAACGTCGGCCTCCTCGCCGGTCTCGTTCGAACGTGCCGTAACACGTAGCGCTGCCGCGCCGGATACCTTCAGCACCATCAGCCGCGAGCGGATAATCAAAGGTTGCGCACCGGCGGACGCACGAACGAAGGCTTCGCCGTCAATTTTGATTTCCCGCGTCTCTGGATAGGCGTTCGACGGCGCAATCAGAGCGTCGGACAGGTAGAAGATCTCGGTACCATCCGCCAGACTCATGAGCCGCGGCACAGGAGCGCGATAGGCACGAAATGCGAGGACACCGACAACGCTCGCACACAGCACGGCGGCTGCGGTCACCAGCAGCAGATACCGTCGCCCCGCCACCTTGTGGACCCATAACATTCGCATTAGTGTGCCGCAGTGGATGAAGGAGCGGCAATCATTGTGATCAAGGCCATTGTCGGAGCGAGTCTGCGCCTGAGGGCAGGAGTGTGGGTCTGCGGACTTGCCATGTTGGGCACGCTGAGCATCGCAGCCGCACAGCAGGCCGCGCCAGCGCCCGCCGCCAGCGTGGCGCCACCCACCGCCCCCGTCGCACCACCGGCTGAAACGGCCAAACCGTCAACTGCCGCGCCTTCCACACAGCCGGATGCCACGGCCACACCGCAAGCCGCAAGCCCCGCGCGCTACACCTTCACCTGGCAGCTCGGACAGCCAGACGCCCCCGCGCCCCGCGGCGGCACGACTCGCGGGCCGGCGGTCACCCTTGACAGTGAGCCGTCGAAAGCCTGGAGCGCCCTACAAGAGCCCGGACTATCGCCGTACGAGCGTGACCGGCGCGCGATTCTTGCCATGGCGGGAGACTACCGCGTCACCTTCGATTTCCTGGAAGTGGAGACGTTTCCGCCGCAAACCGCGCGCGACAAGCCTTATCAGTCCTGGGGCACCGAGCGAGTCTACGTGGATGCCGACTCGGGGCGGTCCATCAGCCTGGTCCACATTCTGAACATGCGCATCGTTCAGGATGACGGCTCGATCAGCGAGCCGATGATCACCAAACACTGGCGCCAGACCTGGCAGTACCAACCGACGGAAATCGTGGAATACAAGGGACGTGACCGCTGGGAGCGGCGCAAGCTGGCCCCGGCCGAAAAAACCGGGCGATGGTCGCAGACGGTTTACCAGGTCGATGAGTCGCCGCGCTATGCAGGCGTAGGCCGTTGGAGTCACTCGGGCAGCTTCTCAACCTGGATCAGCGGAGATACCTGGCGTCCGCTACCGCGAAGGGAATGGAGCGTCCGCAAGGATTACCAGGTGCTCCTCGGAACCAACCGGCACACCATCACCGCCACCGGCTGGGTGCAGGAGGAAAACAACCTGAAAACGGTGTTGACCCCCGAACGCGCGCTCGATCCCGCGCGGCCTTACCTGGCGCGCGAGTATGGCGTTGCACGATATTCTCGCCTCCGCGGCGCTGAAGTTGCCGCCGCCGATGAGTACTACCAACGAACCCGGGCGTTCTGGGATGGTGTCCTCTCGACATGGACGCAGCTCTTCGTCGCGCACCCACAGATTACGCTCCGCGCGCCCGTCGACCAGGCAGGCCTGTTCCACAAGCTGTTTGAATACGCCGATCATCTTGCGGCGGGCGAAAGGCCCCAGATGCCTGCGGATGAAGTGATTCGCGAGTCGCTGTTGGATATGGGCGCGCCCGTTCCCGTGCAGGCGCGGCACAGCGTGGCGAGCGCGTCGTCTCCCTAGGAGCCTCTCTGACTCAGGCTCCTGGGACCCCTCCGCCGCGCAGGCGGCTGATTCCGCACAGATCAGGCACCTTCAGGCCACCTGGTGCGTTATTCAGTACCACCTATGCCTGAAGCAAAACCACAGCGGGTCGCCGTACGCTTCCCGCCCTATTCCACGCCGCGCTGGCGCGAGCGTGTACTCGCGTCACTGGCGGCAGCGGGTCAGGTGGAAGTGACCGTCATTTCGGGAGCAACTCTCCCCGATCAGGTCGACCTGGTTGTGGATTTATCCACCGGGCCCATCGATCCGCGCCAGCTGGTACTCCCGCGGCTGGGCTACTGGACATTTATTTACGGCGACGAGCCGGAGCGCATCGAGCCGGGCCTGCAGGAATTCGTGGCGGGAGGGCGGGCGGCTTACGCTCGCCTGGTCCGGCTGGACCGCCCCGACCACGCGACGGTGTTGAAAGAGGGCGCTGTCAAAGCCGTTGGCCACTCGCTCGATGCCACTCGCGAGCGACTGCTCGAGGCAATCGTCGACTGGCCCGGCCAGCTGTTGAAAGAAACGCTCCAACGGAGACAAACCGAGGGCATGCCCACCGTACAGTTGCGGCAGCGGGGAACGGTCGGTCACTTGTTCCTGCGCGCCCGACTGCCCACGGCGTGGATACGCAACATCCTGGTGCGCGCGCTTCAGGAAATCACTCGTGAGCATTGGACCGTGGGCGTGATCGCGGCGCCCATCCAACAGGTCTGCCAATCCTTCGATCCTGCCACGATCCGCTGGCTCGAGGCGCCCCCGGATGGCTTTCTCGCCGACCCGTTCGGGCTGGCGCGCGTCGATGGAACACTCGTCATCCTGGCCGAGGCGCTGTCGTGGCAGAACGGTCTCGGGCGAATCGTTGCTTTCGAGTTGCGACCGGACGGCACGCAGACGTCGCCCCGGGACGTCTTCGCCTTCACCAGTCACGCCTCCTATCCGCAACTCATTGAACACGAAGGCGCCATCTACTGTATTCCCGAGACTCTGGCCCAGGGACGGGTGCAACTTTTTCGTGCGGATCCATTTCCCAACCGTTGGGTACCGGACAGCGTGCTCCTCGAGAATTTCCCGGGCGCCGACGCCACAGTGCGCTTTCACGACAGCCGTTGGTGGCTGTTTGTCGGTAATCACGCCGACCAGGACGAAGCGAAGTTGTTTGTCTTTCACGCCGCGGATCTGCGCGGACCCTGGCTACCCCATGCCGCGAATCCTGTGAAATGCGACCTGCGCTCGGCGCGCCCCGCCGGACCTCTATTCATGATGGACGGTGTTTTGTACCGGCCGGCGCAGGACTGCTCCGTCACCTATGGCGGAGCAGTGGTCATCAATAAGATCGAACGACTCACACCCGAAGAATTCGTGGAACGACCGGTCAGGCGGCTGGCACCTGCAGCCCAGGGTCCCTATCCACACGGACTGCACACCCTCAGCGACGCCGGGAGCGTGACACTCGTCGACGGCAAGCGGCATGTCTTGTCAGCGGCGTTAGTGGCACTTCGCTTGCGACGCTTCAGCCAGCGAGTGACTCGCACGGCGGGCGGCGTGCACGACGCGACCTGATGAAAGGGTAGAGAAAGCTACTGTTGGTAACGTGTCAGATGTGGGCGCGTTATCACATTTCGACACTCGACACTGGTTATGTCCACTTGGGGCGGGGCCAGCCAATTGGCGATGACCAAGGTCGCGTTCGTGAGCCAACCACGCGATGCGGTCGCGGCCAGCGATGCCCAGACGGGCTCCGTAACCATAGTCATGTGGGAACTCGCAAAACGCGTAGCGCGACGCCACGAGGTTGTAGTATTCGCGCCACGCGCGCCCGGGCAATCCATCGAGGAAGTGAGCCGCGTGGGCCTGCGTATCCGCCGCATTCCCCTGGTGCTACGCTCCTTTCATAAAGCCATGGACCTTGGCACCGGCGCGCTCCATCTGAGCACACCGTACTTCGCATCGAAACTGTTCTTTCGCGAATACGCTTTGAGCGTCGCCCGCTGGCTGCGACACGAGCAGCCCGACATCATTCACGTACAGAACAGCACGCAGTTCCTGCCACTGTTCCATCGCGCCGTACCAAACGCTCGCCTGTTTCTGCACGTCCACGACGAGTTTCTTTCTCTATTGCCCGAGAAGGTGGTGCGCCCGCGGTTGAAAGACCTAAGCGCCGTAGTCACTTGCAGCAACTTTGTCACGCACCGACTGCAGTCTCGGCTGCCCTACCTTGCCGGCCGCATACACACGGTCGGTAATGGCGTGGACACAACTTACTTCGAGTCGACGGAGCGCAGCTGCGAACCCGGGAAGTTCCGCATCCTCTACGTCGGACGAGTCTCACCCGAGAAGGGCATTCACACACTGGCCGCCGCATTCACTCGATTAGCGAGCACCGACGAGGGAGTCGAGCTCGATGTGGTCGGCCCCCACGGACTTTTACCTTTCAATCAGATCCGTCTCCTGTCAGGCGATCCACAGGTCGCGGCCCTGGAGTCGTTTTATGGCAGCGGATTCTGGGATCGACTCGACAAGCAACTGCTGCACGCACGCAGCAGCTACTCGAGCGGCATCGAGGCGAGCATTCCCGAGGCGCTCCGCGAGCGAGTGCACTTCCGCGGCCAGCTTTCCAGGGGGACGTTGAAGAGCGCCTACCAGCGCGCTGATGTGCTGGCCATGCCTTCGGTGTGTCTGGAGCCGTTCGGACTCCCGCTCGCCGAGGCCATGGCAACTGGTATTCCCTGCATCGCCAGCAGGACGGGGGGCATGCCGGACGTCGTCGTGGACAACGTAACGGGACTGCTGGTCGAGCGCGGGGACGTGGAGGCGCTCACGAACGCGCTTCGCAAGTTGTCGCTCGATAGCGATGCCCGCGAACAGATGGGGCGCGAGGCGCGACGACGCGCGGAGGAACACTTCGACTGGTCGGTACCGGCGGCGCGGCTGGAATCTCTGTATCGGCAGCAATGGGACGCGCCCTTGGGAGAGTCGATGAGCGAAACCAGCCCGGCACCGGTGGCAACACCCTGACAGGTGGCGTCATCCTGGCAGGTGCCAGGATCTGCGCTGAGTGGCGGTACCCGGAAGGGGCGCCGCCACCCACGAATGGCGACTTACTTCGGCGACGGATTGGGCCGATGCAGCTTCGACATGGCGTCCTTGCAACCGGCACTGACTTTGTCCGGGTTGCTACGCAGGCACATCATCGCTTCATGACCTTTCTTGTCCGCACACAGAGACTGGATGTCCGCCGCGCAGGACTTCCTGACAGCGTCGCGAGCAGCCTGCTCTTCGGGTGAAGGAGCAGGCGGAGTCTGCGCCTGCACGGCAGCGGCAGACAGAAGCGCAACAACGAGCAGCAGCGTACTGAGTTTCATGAAGGCCCCCTTGGTTAACGGGCGCCGATCATAGCAAGGCCGTCGGATTCGAGGGATCTGTCGCCGCTCGAGTCCACGCCCCGGCCAGCCCGTTGCAATCCGCAACACCGTTGCGAACTGTAACAACGCGGTTCGAAGCTATGGCTGGACGTAAGTTAACACTGACGTGGATCCACCGTTGCTCCGACATTCAACCCTTGCGACAGCGCCTATGGTGAACCCGTCGAAATTATTCGCGAGGATGTTATGTCGAACCAGAACCAGAGCGGTCAGAATCAAGGTGGCCAACAAGGTGGTCAGAACCCGGGTGGCCAGAAGAGTGGCCAGCAGCATACGCAGCAGGAAGACCGCAAGGGACAGCCGGGCTCCCAACAAGGTGGCGGCGGCCAGCAGAGCGGCGGCCAGAGCGGCAAGGACAACCCGGGAAATATGGGCAGCGATCGCGATAAGGCGCGGGATGCCGGCCACAAAGGTGGCCAGTCGTAGTTCGAGCTGTTAGGTGATCCTCGGACGTGCCGACGCAAGTCGGCACGTTTGGATTGAAGCGGGCCGCGGGGGTGCCCGGCCTGGTCGGCACCACAGGCATGGCAATTGCGTCATATCGACAATGAGCAGGCAGCGCCTGCGTAACAGGGTGCGACGCATGCGTCGCACGGGCAGCCCGCGAGGGGGTGCGAGGCATGCCCTCGCACGGTTCGACAGTGAGCAGGCAGCGCCTGCATAACGGGAGACCAACATGGGTCGCGGAATTTTGCTCTGGATGCTCGGCGTTCCTATCCCTGTCATTCTGCTGCTGGCGATGTGCTCGCATCACTGACTGGGATCGGTATGGTGAGTCCGCGCTTTAGCACGCTCAACGCCACGTGAGTGTTGAATCGGCGCACGTTGGGATTTTCACGCACCATGCGTGACATGAAAACCTCGTAGGCGGTGGTATTCGGGCACGTGATGACAAGGATGAAATCGGCCTCGCCCGCCACGTAGAAAACCTGCTGGACATTTTCCTCTGCCGCCAGCCATTTACGCAGTTGCGCGAGCAGGTCTGCCCTCTCTCGCTCCACATGCAGGGCGACTACGAAGAAGTCAGGCCGCCCAATCACCGACGGGTCGAGAATCGCGCACTCACGCACGATCACCCCCTCGTCCCGCAGGCGGCGCAACCTCCGTTGAATGGCCGAAGGTGACAGCTCCACCTGCTCCGCGAGGCGCTCCGCCGTCTGTGCGGAATCCGCCTGGACCAGGTTCAGCAATTGCCGGTCGAATCGATCGAGCTCCATGTGTCCTGCTCTAATTCCACTGCACCCCACACGCCCGCGCTGAAAAAGAGCGCGTAACGGCCCCGGGGCGCGGCCGAAACGCGGCCCCCACCGGCTAGTATTCTAGTATGAAGCTTCTCTACCAAACGCATTCACCCTATGCCCGCAAGGCCCTGGTGTTCGCTCACGAGGTCGGGTTGGCCGCGCGGCTGCAGGTCGTGCACCAGGAGACCAGTCCGACCGTGCGTAACGAACGCGTCTTCGCCGAAAACCCCCTGGGTAAAGTGCCGGTCCTCGTCCGGCCCGATGGCGCCTCGATTTTCGACTCCGACGTGATCTGCGCGTACTTTGACACGCTCCACGGCGGACGGAAGTTGATTCCCGCCGAAGGCGAAGTCCGCTGGCAGGCACTGCGCGTGCAGGCCGTTGCCCAGGGGCTGGCAGAGGCCGGAATCGCCATTCGCTGGGAGACCGTGCGCCGGCCGCAGGCGCTGCGCTATCCACCGCTGCGGGATGGATACGTGGAGAAGCTGGTATGCAGTTATGACTGGCTGGAGGACGAGTTGGATGTCGACTCCCCGCTGCATGTCGGTCATATCGCGGTGGCCACGGCCCTGAGCTGGCTCGAGTTTCGCGAGCTGCCGGAATTTCGGGGGCGGCGGCCGCGTCTGTCGGCCTGGCTCGACGAGTTCTCCGCAAGGCCTTCGATGCGGGCTACACCCTTGTCGGGCGAGACTCACGACTAGCGGAGCGCTAAGATACGTGGCTACAGCGTCAAAATGAGCGCGGCCGACGGTGCGCACATGGGCGCCAGAGACACCGCGGGCGGCCCGGAGGCACAGCGTTTGAGCGACACAGAGCAGATCCTGAACACCGCCTCCGAATGGCATCGCGCGGGACGAGGTGTTGCATTGGCGACCGTCGTGACGACGTGGGGCTCCTCGCCACGCCCCGTAGGCTCGAAGCTCGCGGTTGATGAGGCGGGCCGGATGACGGGCTCGGTGTCCGGCGGCTGTGTAGAAGGAGCTGTCGTCGAGACGGCACTGGAGATCATCCGTACCGGGACGCCGCGGCTGTTGGATTTCGGCGTCAGCGACGAGCAGGCCTGGGAGGTCGGCCTGGCCTGCGGCGGCCGCGTGCAGGTTTTCGTCGAGAAACTGGCGTGAAACTCGCACTGCTCGAGCAGCTGCTAGCGACCTCTCGCACCGGTGCCCCGGTCGCGGTGGTGACCAACCTTGTAACGGGCGCGCAGGCGCTCGTCAGCAAATCGGGCAGCAAAGGAGATCTGACGCTGGCCTCCGACGAGCTGGCCCGTGTGCTGCAGTCGATCGACGATGATCGGAGTGGGACGATGGAGAGCGCCGCGGGGCTGCTTTTCATCGAAATCTGGAACCCAAAACCGCGTCTGCTGGTGATCGGCGCGGTTCACACCGCACAGGAGCTGGTGCCACTGGCGCGCTCCGCCGGCTACGAAGTCACCGTGATAGATCCGCGCACTGCCTTTGGCACCGCCGCGCGTTTTCCCAACACGACGATCCGGAACGACTGGCCGAGCGAGGCCGTCCCGGCACTGGCTCCCGACCGGCGCACCGCGATCCTGACACTGACACACGACCCCAAGATCGACGACCCGGCGCTGGAGGCGGCGCTGCGCTCGGAGGCGTTTTACATCGGAGCGTTGGGATCCCGCCGCACCCACGCGAAGCGCGTCGCGCGCCTGAAAGAAGCTGGTTTCGATGATGTCGCGATTGGTCGCATCCGCGGGCCGGTGGGATTGGCGATAGGCGCACTCACGCCCGTGGAGATCGCCATATCCATCATCGCCGAGATCACCGCGGTGCTGCGCCGCGCACCGCTGGCCCAGCGCGCGCCCTCTTGAAATCATTTACAAATCAATAAGATAAACTCATAATTAAGTCACCTGGATGAACCAGGTCCTGGCTGTATCGGCTCGCTCGTCCTTCAGACGGTCGTCCTCACGCGCGCACACGTCTTCCCAGGGGAGGCCCTCTATACTCGATGGCCCCAGTTCAGCCATTAATCGTGTTTTTAGGAGCGGCCGATGAATGTTGCGCAAGCTGCAGCGGAAATTTTCAAGCGCGAAGGCGTGGAGTTTCTGCTCGCATATCCGCTCAACCCCCTGACCGAGTCGTGCGCCGCCGCCGGCATTCGACCCATCATCGTCCGGCAGGAGCGCGTTGGCATCCACATGGCGGACGCGATCAGCCGCATGACCTCCGGTGAGAAAGTCGGTGTATTCGCCTGCCAGGCGGGCCCCGGCGTCGAGAATGCATTCGGTGCGGTCGCGCAGGCCTGGTCAGAAGGCGTGCCGCTCATCTTCATGCCGGGCGCCGCGTCGCGTAACCAGGCCTGGATACGCCCGGGATTCAACGCCGCCCTCAATTTCCAGCACATCGTCAAACAGGCCGAGCAGATCAACACTCCGGAAATGCTCGTTCCGGCTCTGCGTCGTGCCTTCTCCATGGCGCGTAACGGACGCCCCGGCCCCGTGCTCATCGAAGTGCCGGGGGACATGTGGAACCAGGAGATCAAAGGCGAGATCGATTACAAGCCGACACGGCGCATTCTGTCGGCGCCCAGTGCCGCGGACGTGGACGCGGCGGCGGCGAAGTTGATCGCCGCCAAGCGGCCCCTCATTTACGCCGGCCAGGGCATCCACTACGCCAAGGCGTGGCCCGAGTTGAAGGCGGTGGCGGAACTGCTCGAGTCTCCGGTCACCACCAGCCTCGAAGGCAAGAGCTCCTTCCCCGAGACGCATGCCCTGTCACTGGGCTCGGGCGGTGTAGCGATGCCGAAGGCAGTGTTCCAACACGTGCAGGAGGCCGATGTCATTTTCGGTGCCGGCGCGAGCTTCACCGCCACGGGCTTCGGCATCCGTTTCCCGACGAACTCGGACAAGACGTTCATACACAACACGCTCGATCCGATGGACGTGAACAAGAACATCCATACGGACTACCCGCTGGTAGGCGACTCGAAGCTGACGTTGGAGATGTTGCATGCGGCCGTGAAGGACCGCATCAAGAAGCCGCGCGGCCTGACCGCCGACGTACACAAGCGCATCCGTGAGCAGAACGACCCGTGGCTGGCGGAGTGGACGCCGCGACTGACCAGCGAGTCCAAGCCTCTGTCGCCCTACCGGGTCATCTGGGATCTCATGCAGGTCGCCGACGTGGCGAACACGATCATCACCCACGACGCCGGCAGCCCGCGCGACGAGCTTTCACCATTCTGGCGCTCGGTCACGCCGTTGAGCTACATC
>DATMQL010000178.1:0-11230 GCA_035566815.1 Steroidobacteraceae bacterium
CACCTGTGAGGTACGCAGCGTCAGGCTGGTTGCTGATGCTCTGCGAGCGGAATTCACCACCGACGGACAGCCCGATGCCGTCCTTGCTGTACGGGCTCTGGATGCCATATTTCCCGAGGTTGCCGACGAGTTGTCCGCCGACATCATACTGCCGCGCATAACCATCCTGGCCTCCATTCGCACGGATATAGTTCAACGCCGACTGTGTCACGCCGCCGGCCGAGAAGATGTTGTACGGCACACAGCCCGGGTCCGATCCGTCGACCACGGATTGGCACGTCGGCGTACCGTTGAGATTTACCACGTTGAGCGCGTTTGCCAAACGAGTGTTGGAAATGTCATTCGACAGGCGCTCGTGGGAGTCGGTGTTGCCGAATTGTGCGTTGACGTCGTAGTTCCACACCTCGTTCAGATCGCCTTTCAGCCCGAACAGGACGCGGTAGGTCCGATGGCGGAATTCATCATCACGGAAGCCGCCCTCGATGTTGCGCCTGCCGATCTGAACTTGCGCCACGTCGGTGGCCCCCAACCCATACTGCGTACACAGCGCCGCTGCTTCAGCGGGCGACAGTAGCGGGCTGTTGCAATTGATTCCGAAGGTGTTCAGACCGGCACCCGTGGCGGTCGTCCCTGACGGCTCGTACTGCACACTGGTGCGATCGTCGGAGAACGTGGCTTCAACATAGGCATCGACGTTCGGCCGGATGGCATAGTGACCGAACACTCCGGCGTTGTAGCGCCTATCAGCGCGCGCCAATGTCTGAAATTGCGCCGGATTGTAGCCGTCCTGCGCCAGGTTGAACGGACGGAAGCTATTCCCCGTCGCCGCATCGAGCGTCAAGGGGTTTGCGGCATCGCCGTTGGGCACGAACTGGCCGGCGGGAGTGGTGCCGTCCAACTGACACCGGTACGAAGTGGCAGTTTCCGTGAGCGTGCAGGCACTGAAGTCGCGGCTCGATCCGTAGATGGCCGGTGTGTGCCGGTATCCTGCATAAGCGACGATATGGCCATCGCCACCGAACAAGTCCGTGCCGTACATACCGGTCAGGTTGACGTTGCGGCCATCGTAGTTGCTACCGGTGCGCGGATCGACACCGCTGGCGCGGTCGATGCCCTGGACGAATGCATTGTTGTTGCTGGCGCGGTTGAGGCCGTAGTCCACATCCACCTTGCCGCCCGTGTAATAAGAGTCGATGACAAAATTGACCACGCCGGAAATGGCGTCCGAGCCATAGATCGAGGAGGAGGCACCGCCGGTGAGGACTTCAACTCGCTTCACCAACGCGGTTGGAATCGCGTTCAGGTCGGGCGATGGATTGATCGAGTCGCCGGGCTGCAAGCGGCGTCCGTTCATCAAGACCAGGGTGTTGAACGAGCCGATGCCGCGCAGGTCGGCTGTGGCGGTGCCGGTGATCGGCGCGACACCCGCGCCGTTGGCTGAGTCCGTCAATCCCGCATTCAGCTGCGGCAGGCTGTTGAGCAGGTCCTCCGCACGGGCCGTACCCTGGTGCGCAAGCTCACTGGCGTCGACCGTGACAACCGGGCTCACAGTGCTGTTCTTGAAGGCGGTGAAGCGTGTGCCGACGACGACGATCTCATGTACCCCCTCGGCCTCTTCGGCCTTCTCTTCGGTCTTCTCTTCGGTCTCCTTCGCGTTCTGTTCGGCACTCGCACCGCCAGGCGCGCTCGTACTTGCGGCCGCGGCGGGAGGACCGGCCGCGGCGGGACCGGCCGCGGTGACGGCCTGCTCGGGAACTGAGGGCGTCGCAGCCCAAACTGCGGTGGCGCCCGTGCTCAGTAGCGCGATGACCCCCCCAACTCCAGGAATCCAACGGCTTGCCCGGCGGCCGCTGAAAACCCGGCGGCGCGACGATACCGGCGCGTCGATTGATATGACCATCTCGCTACTCCCCCTGTTATTAGTGCGAAGACTCTTTAATCCGACTCACGCACTCCGATGCTTTAGATGGACGACGACCCTCTTTCTCGCGTTCTACGTTAGCCTGGAGCTCGTAAGAAAGGCGTCAGCTTCCGCATGTCAGCCACGTTTTCCAACCCGGCAATCAGCCCGATCACGCCTTCGGTCTTGGCTTTTGGCCAGTGGGCGTACTCGGCGCAACCGCGAAACTTGTCGGCGGCCTCCTCGTACGTCATGGGATCGGCGGGACTGCCCTTGCCATAAATCGCTCGACCGGTGATCACCTTGCCGTTGTTGAGTGTGATTTTCAGCAGCGAGGTCATTTTGTCGAAGCCCGCGGCCTCGGCTTCGGGGTCGACGTAATATTTGATTTTGGCGATCATGGCCCGCACGTCGGGCCGCTGGACCACCGCATCGGTGAATTCCGGCAGGCCGCCTTTGCGTTCCAGGAGCAGGATCGCCATGCAGAATTCCATGCTGAATTTCGCTTCCAGGCCGGTCTTCGGGTCGTGACGCAGCAAGGCCTGGTACATGTCGTGGTTGGCGCCGACTTCGACCTGCGCGACTTGCTGCGGTTGAATGTTGTGCAGCTTGATCAGACGCATCATTTCGGTCATGGCCGGATGGCTGAGCGACCCCGACGGGTACGGTTTGAGCGAAATTCCCGGCGAGTTGAATGTCCACGGGGCGCCGAGCTTGCTCATGATCGCCGTTGGATCGTAGGAGCCGCCCGCGGCGTGGAAGAAGCCACGCTGAGCCTCCAGAATATTCTGTGCTGCCGTCCAACCCAGGGCGGCCAACTGGGCCGCGATCAAGCCACTCTCCGCCGCATGTCCAGCCTGGAACGGCTTGGTCATGGTGCCGAAGTTCTCGCGCAATCCGCCCGACTGGCTCGCCGCGATTCCAAACGCCGTACGCGTTTTGGCGGCATCGAAGCGCATCAGCTTCGCGCAGGCCGCTGCCGATCCGAACGGTCCGCAGGTTCCGGTGGAATGAAACCCGTCCTCATAGTGGCGTGGCGCAATGGCTTCGGCGATCTTGCACTCGACTTCCACCCCGAGGTGATAGGCGAGCATGAAGTCCCGACCACTGAAAGTGCCGCCCTCGGCCAACGCGAAGGCCGCCGGCAATACCGGTACGGTTGGATGCACCAACAGGCCGTAGACGCGGTCCTTCGCCGCCGCGAGTTGCGTGTCGTCGAAGTCGTCGGCGTGCACGGAGACTCCGTTCACCAACGCCGCCAGTTGTGGCGCGCTGGTGCGCCCTGTGCCGATCACCGTCGACACGCCGCTCGTGCTGGAAAGAGTGTCGAGGTAGCGGGAGCAAATGACGGCACTGTCCGCCCGGGAGCCCGCCAGTGCCAGGCCGAAGCCGTCCAGAATGGACTTCTTGCCCAGCTCAATCACCTGTTGAGGGATATCCTCGTAATGGGCATTGACCACAAAGTCAGCGACATAGGCGGTGAGGCCCGGCACGTCGGGGAAAGTGCCGTTCGCAGGTGTGGCTGCCGCCTCGGTTTCGTGTGATGTGGCCGC
Source organism: Steroidobacteraceae bacterium (assembly GCA_035566815.1). Lineage (GTDB taxonomy): Bacteria > Pseudomonadota > Gammaproteobacteria > Steroidobacterales > Steroidobacteraceae > 13-2-20CM-66-19. The sequence continues at coordinate 3,454 of DATMQL010000178.1, forward strand.
GGCGGCTTCTTTCGCAACCAGACCGGCACCCAAGGAGACACAGAGTTTTCCGAAATCGCGTCGTAACATTCAACTATTCCTCACGAGCCCAACAGACGATGCGTGCATCGCCCCCGTCGCTATTGCACGTCAAAGACGAACAGTGTTGCCGGAGTCTTACCTTTACGCGCCCCGACCGCGTAGTAACGGTGTAACTGGGGCACGAGCACCCCGGTCTTCGTCCCCGGGAGCGTCTTGACCCGGCCGAGCTCTTCAAAGTGATCGGCATCCGTTTGTTGAAACACATCGATGAAGCCCTCGCCGCACGCGAGATAGATCCGCTTCGTAGCGGGGTCATACGCCATGTCATCGACATCATCACCTGCCGGAAGTGCGAGCAGCTCCTTGCCGGTATCGCTGTCCACGACCGCGAAGCGTCCCGGCTTGCGACCCGCGACCAGCAGCCGATGCTCCGCTTCGAGCCGCATCAGGGGCGTGTTGTGCTGAACGAGCTTCAGCGGCCACATCGCCTTGAGTTTTCCCGCGCCGCGATCAAAGACCGCGATCTGATTCTTGTCCCGGGCATTCACATACAGCAGCGGACCGTTTTTCTCGAGCGTGATCGCCTCCAGGTTTGCCGACGGGAAGCGCAAGTCAGTGACGCGCTCACCCTTTTGGGTATCGATGACGGTCACCAGCGAGAAATCGTTGTGGGCCTCCTTGCCCCCGTTGGTGACATACAGCAGGTGTTTGGAGTCGTCGTAGGCGATCGCATCCGCGTCTTCGGTGAGCTTGATCGATTTTTCGATTTTGTAAGTGGTCGCATCCAGGATGCGGGCCGCCCCGCCCTCGCCACCATCGATGACGTAGATCTGGTTCTGCGCGGGGAGCAACAGCATGCTGTGCGGGGTATCGAAACCGGGGATGCTCCGCAACGGCGCCCCGGTTTTGAGGTCGAACAGCTCGACGGTGTGATGCTCCTCGGCCGCGAGGAACAAGCGGTTGCCCGGCACGTCGACGCCGAAGTGATCGAAATCGCCGTCGATGGCGGGCAGCTCCACGGTGCGGACCAGGCGCAGGCCCGGACCGGGCGGGACGGTGTCCGCGCTCGCGGGGGTGTTGGACAACGCCACCGCGACTGTCAAAGCCAATACTGCAGGAAACGATCTCATCGAATGAAGCTCCGTTAGGGTGTTGAACATTTCAAGCGTGTCTGCGCCGCGCCGCCGTCTCCGAACCGGGAGCCGACCGGAGCAAGAGGCTCGATCGACTCCTCGCCCGCGCGTCCCTCCGCCCAGGCGCCGCTGAGCACCAGGCGCATGCGGTCGCGATCCAATTCGCCCTCGAGGCTCGACATGACCACTGCCGCCACGGCGTTGCCGGTGATGTTGACAATGGCGCGAGCAGCACTCATGAATCGGTCGATGCCGAGGATCAGGGCCATCCCCGCCAGCGGTATGGCCGGGATGACCGAGAGGGTACCCACCAAGGCGATGAAGCCGGCGCCCGAGATGCCGCTGGCGCCCTTGGAGGTCAGCATGGAGACCCCGAGAATCGCGAATTGTTGGACCGGGCTCAAGGGGATGTTCATCGCCTGCGCGACGAACACGGCGGCGAGTGTCATGTAGAGACTCGTGCCATCCGCGTTGAATACGTAGCCGGTGGGTACGACGAGCCCGACGACCGACCTGGAGCAACCGAGCTGCTCGAGTTTTTGCATCAGAGACGGCATGGCGACGTCCGAAGACGCGGCGCCCAGGGTTACTAACAGCTCTTCCCGCAGAAAGCGCAGCAGCCTGAAAATGTTGACGCCGGCCCAATAGCAGACCGCGCCTAGAACGATGCATATGAATATCGCGCCCGTGCCCACGAAGGTCGCAACGAGCCCGAACAGCGGGCGTAGCGCGCCGATGCCGAATCGACCGATGGTGTAGGCAATCGCGCCAAACGCGCCGAGCGGGGCAAAACGCATCAGCACATTGATCGCGCCGAAGACCATCTGACCCATTGACTCTATGAGGACAGTGACCGGCCTGCCCCGCTCGCCGAGCTGGGCGAGCACATAGCCGAACAGGACCGAGATGAACACGATCGGCAGGATCTCGCCCTTGGCGAAGGCATCGAAGACCGTAGTGGGAACTATCCCGAGCAGGAAGGAGATGGTGCTGTTGGTGTGGGCGCGGTCGACATAGGTGGCTACTGCGGCGCCATCGAGCCGCGCGGGGTCGACGTTGAAACCGGCGCCAGGGTGGACGATGTTGGCCGCCAGCAAGCCCATGAGCAATGCCACGGTCGAGAGCGCTTCGAAGTACAGGAGCGCCTTGGCGCCGACGCGACCGACTTTTTTGAGGTCGCGCATACCGGCAATGCCGCCGACCACGGTGCAGAAAATGACCAGGCCGATGATCATCTTGATCATCTTCAGGAATACGTCGCCGAGTGGACCCAATGCCTCGCCGGTATGGGGGCTCAGCCAACCGACCGCCACGCCCGCGCCAATGCCGAACAGCACCTGCACGTACGTCTGGACATACCAGGGGCGTGCCGCGTGGGCTGTCGTATCCGCGCTCATTGCGTCTCGTTATCCGAGGGCCATGTTGGTCACGTTGTCGGCGATGGCGCTACCGACCTCCTGGGTGCTTGCTTGACCCCCCAGGTCCCGGGTCCGCGGACCGTTGCTGAGCACCGACTGGATTGCGGCGACAATGGCCCGAGCGGCATCGGGCTGCCCCAGGTGATCGAGCATCATCGCGCCCGACCAGATCTGGCCGATGGGATTGGCGATGTTGCGGCCGAAAATGTCAGGTGCCGAGCCGTGCACGGGCTCGAACATCGAAGGATATTCACGTTCCGGATTCAGGTTGGCCGAGGGTGCGATCCCTATGGTTCCGGCGCACGCCGAGCCCAGGTCCGACAGGATGTCGCCGAACAGGTTGGAGCCGACGACGACGTCGAATCGCCCGGGACGCTGCACGAAGTGCGCCGCGAGGATGTCGATGTGGTATTGGTCCACGTGAATGTCAGGATACTGTTGAGCCAACAACGCGAGACGCGAGTCCCAGTATGGCATCGCTATCGCGATCCCGTTGGACTTGGTCGCCGAGGTGAGTCGCTTGCGGTCGCGTGTCCTGGCGAGCTCGAACGCGTAGCGCAGTATTCTATCGACTCCCTTACGCGTGAATATGTTCTCCTGGATGACTACCTCGTCGTGGGTCCCCTCGTGCAGCTTGCGGCCGCGGTCGGAGTATTCGCCTTCGGTGTTTTCCCGAACCAGCATGATGTCGATGTCGCCGGGAATGCAGTCGCGCAGCGGGGATTGCACGTTCGGCATCAACCGGATCGGGCGCAGACACACGTACTGGTCGAATTGCCGGCGGATTCGGATCAACAGTCCCCAGAGCGAGACGTCGTCAGGCACGCCCGGAAAGCCCACGGCACCCAGGTAGATGGCGTCGTGGTGTTGGATTTCCGTAAGCCCATCCGGCGGCATCATGGCGCCGGTCTGCAGGAAAAATTGGCAGCCCCAGGGGCGCGGGTCCCATTCGAACGCAAAACCGAAGCGGCGTCCCGCGGCGGTGAGCACCTTGACGCCCTCCGGGACGACCTCGGTGCCGATACCGTCCCCAGGAATCAGTGCTATTTTATACTTCTTGATGACGCCCCCCCTTGCAACATCGGGCCGCGCGGCCCCGTTCGCGCCAAACACCCTGCGTACCTATCGCCGGCGCAGCATAGGCGTTTCAGACTCCGGCGGCACGGGGCTGAATGTGAATTCGGAGAACACACTTCGTGAATAATGTTTTGCCGCAGGATCTGCAGGTCTTCATCCACGCGGCGCGACGGGCGAGCTTTGCCGCAGCGGCCCAGGAATTGGGAGCATCGCCGGCCTACATCAGCAAACGCATTGCCATCCTGGAGGATGCCCTCAGGGTCAAGTTGTTTCACAGGACCACGCGGAACGTCTCCCTGACCGAGCGCGGGGAGGTGATGTTGTCCTGGGCACAGCGCGTACTCGATGTCTACGGGCAGTTGGACGGCGCACTCGACACCTTGCAGGGCGACGTACGCGGCGGGCTGCGTATCGCGGCAAGCTCGGGACTGGGACGCAATCACATCGCGCCGGTCCTGTCGGAGTTGGTGAAGCTGCATCCCGGGCTGGAGATTGACCTCGAGATCCTGGACCGTTCCGTGGACCTGGTGGAGGAGGACATCGACGTTGACGTGCGGGTCGGCGGTGTCCGCGAGCCGCACCTCATACCGCATCACCTTGCGCACGGTCGGCGAATCCTGTGTGCCTCGCCCGAATACCTGCGTTCACATGGAGAGCCGCAGACTATCACCGAGCTCTCCCGGCACTCGTGCCTGCTGATCCGTGAACGCGGTGAGACGTTCGGCCGTTGGTCTGTGCGCGGACCTGGAGGGACTCACAATGTGAGAGTCAACGCCGCGCTGGCCTCGAATCACGGCGACGTGATCCGTCGGTGGACCCTGGAGGGACACGGGATCATGCTCAGATCGTACTGGGACGTCGCTGAGAGCCTCGAGAGAGGTGACCTGGTGCATGTCCTGCGCGATCACTGGCAACCGGCAGACGTGTGGGCCGTCACCAAGATCCGGTCGGAGAATTCGGCGAAGACACGGCTTTGCATCCGGCATCTGCGCATGCGGCTGCGTCGGGGACCCTTCGCACTGGCTACACCGGGTCACCCGGGCAAGGAGCGGACCCGGCGCGGCTGATTACGGGCCGCTGCGCTTGCGCCTGCGCGGCGCAGCGCTTGTTAACACTGTCGGGAGGGTCAGGATGACATGACCGCGACCGGCGACAAAACGCGCAGCGCCACCGTGTGTTCTGGCGACTTGCCTGACGATGGCAAGCCCCAGTCCCGATCCGGGTGACTCCGCGCTCAGCTTACGGAAGCGCTCGAAGACAAACTCCTCTTGTCCCACTGGAACTCCGCATCCCTCGTCGATGACTTCAACCGTAACCTCTCCAACGGCGGGCTGAATTCGCGTGGTCACCGTGCCGCGACCGTGTATCAACGCGTTGTCCAGGAGGTTACGGATCATGTCACGAAGATCGTCAGCGCGGCCGTGCAGCAACACTTCATCGGGCGCATCAACGATCAGGGGGCGCTCCTGCCCTTCCATCCGAGGCACTACCATTGCAGCAGCCTCCCGAGCGATTCTCGACAGGTTGATGACCGGTGCTTGCTCGATGCCTTCTTCACGCGCGACGGATTCTTTACGCGCCAGGTCCAGCAATTGATCCACGAGCCGGCTCATCTGGCCCAGCTCACTTTCAACCGCGGACCATTCAATCGTGCCGGTCAAGCGGGCGCGCTGCAGCCGCAGTGTCAGTACCGCGAGCGGTGTTCGCAGCTCGTGTGCCGCATCGGCGGTCAACCGCCGCTCGGTCGAATAGGCGGACGAGAGGCGGTCCAGCGCGCCGTTGACCGCTTCGACCAGGGGCTGGATCTCTCGCGGCAGACCCTCGAGAGAAATGCGCACATCCGGTCTTCCGGGACCGACGAGCGCCGCCTCGCGCGACTTGCGCGCTATCGGCCGCAAGCTCCAGCCGCTGATCATCCAGATGAGTAAGGGGGCGAGAATCGTGAGGGGCACGAGCACCAGGAGGTCTTCACTGTCCTCCTCAAACAAGCTGTCGAGCAGGATGTCCGGATCGGGACCACTTCGGGCCACCACCAGGACGTAGCCCTCAGGACTCCTCGCCGCAAGCACCGCCTTTCGCCTGGGTCCAACGTCGACGAATTCAACGGGCCCGAACGGGCTCGTGCCGGCAACCGCGACATACGGCAATGGGGCCGCCAGGTTGTGCGAACGGGCGCGCGGCCGGTGCGCCTGATCGAAGATCGTATAGGTGAACTGACGGGACGGTTCCGCATAGAGCTGCTGCCAGTTTTGGGGCAGTTGGAGCTCGATGTCACCTTCAGGGCCGACTTGTAGAGCGGCGAGCAATTCCCGCGCCTGGGCTTCAATCGTGCGGCCACGAACGTCTTTGACGATGTTGCTCACTTGAAAACGGTACGAGAGCAGCGACGCGACCAGACCCAGCGTGAACACTGCCAACATCGCCCAAAGCAGGCGAACACGCAGACTATGGGGACCGCGCATTCGCGCTCGCCTCCACCAGACGGTAGCCAATCCCCCATTTCGTCTCGATGATGACTGCGGAGCGCGCGGCGGCCAGCTTGCGGCGCAACCGTGAAACCGCCGCTTCGAGCGCGTTACTACTGCCCGAATCCTCCAGGGCATAGAGCCGGTCTTCGAGCAGATCCTTGGTGATGACCTGCCCGGGAACACGCAGGAACTCCTCGAGAAGCGCCGCTTCGCGCCGTGTCAAATCTATGCGACGCCCGTGAGCGACAGCCTCCCGAGTCAGCGTGTCGAACGCGATCTCTCCGAGGGAATAGCACGTGCTACGTCGATCGCCCGTACGGCGCAGGACCGCGCGCAGGCGGGCCTCGAGCTCCAGAAGATTGAAGGGTTTGACAATATAATCGTCAGCGCCCGCATTCAGACCTCGCAACTTGTCCTCGACAGCGTCGCGCGCGGTAACCAGGATGGCCGGAAGCCCCGGACAGGAGCAACGAAGCAAGCTCAGGACCTCCATACCATCGAGATCCGGGAGTCCCAGATCGAGGATGACCGCATCGAGATGCGCGATCGCCGCGGCGGCCAGCGCATCTCGTCCGCGACTCACCGCGTCGACGGCGAAGCCCCGGTCCCTGAGGTGAGCGGCGATCAGCTCGCGCATCGCCCGATGATCTTCTACCAACAATACCCGCATGGAATCGGCGTCAGGACTTGGTCAGCATTAACTGCCATTGTCGAGTCTGGCATCGACCTGGAGAATAACTCTCGTGAGTAAACAAAGCTTCTCTCTTTTATTGTCCGCCTCCCTGCTACTGGGCTGCGGTGCCGCCGAGGCGGCGAGCGTTCAGCGCGTCGATACCGTGCGCGTGCCCGGCGAACCGCTCGGCAGTTTCGATATCGGCTTCGTCAATGATGCCGGTATTTACGTCCTGACCGACCGCTCGAACAAGGCCCTCGATCTCATAGATGCCGCCTCGGGCAAGTTCCTGGGCCGTGTCGCGGGCTTCACGGGCTTCAACAAGGCCGCCGGGTCAGGGGCCTCCGGGCCCGACGGAGTGATCGCGGTGGGGAGCGACCAGTTCTGGGCTGGAGACGGCGACAGTACCGTCAAAATCGTCGACCTGAAGTCGCGATCGATCACCGACACCATTTCAACCGGGGGCAAGAAGCGCGTCGATGAGATGGCCTATGATCCGCGCGATCACCTGGTCGCCGTGGTCAACAACGCTGATAAGCCTCCCTTCATTACATTCATCTCCACGGAGACCCACAAGGTTCTCGGGAAAGTCGTTCTCGATCACGCCTCCGACGGTGCGGAGCAACCCGCGTGGGACCCGGTGACAGGGAAAATCTACTTGGCGATTCCGGTGCTCGACGGTGTTGAGGCCAACGGTGCGGTCGCGGTCTTCGATCCGCACAGCCTGAAGCTGGAAAAAATGCTACCTGTGAGTAAATGCATGCCCGCCGGACTCGCGGTCGGCCCACAAGGGCATCTTCTATTGGGCTGCAGCGATGACGCGGTCGACTCCGGCTTCCCTGCGCAATCGCTCGTGATGGACGCGCGTACCGGCACCATCGTGGCGACCATCGACAAAGTCGGCGGATCCGACGAGGTCTGGTATGACGGTAAGTCCGGAAACTACTACCTGGCGGCTGCCAAGAATCCCGGCGGACCCGTGCTCGG
>DATMQL010000179.1:0-4610 GCA_035566815.1 Steroidobacteraceae bacterium
CCGAACGACCGTGACTACAAGCGCGGTGCCAACCTCTCCTTCGAGAAGGGGATCGGCGCCAAGTACCTGGAGCTCAAGATCAACGACCGGCAGCGCAAGCAGCAGCCCGAATTCGAGATCAAGGACTGGGAATAAGCTTTGTGAGCGGTGGCGTCCTAATAGGGCTTTCCGGATCGGCGCGCAGCGCCGCTCAATCTACGGGGGTGCGCCGCATGCGGCGCACGGGTGGGCCCGCGGGGACCCCACCGGATTGTGAGCGAGCGCAGCTCGCGCAACCGCTTCGACCCCGAGGAAAGTTGGCCGCAGGCCTGACAAGATTGTTGGCGCTGGCCGCCGCGGCGGCCGTCGTCGTGGCCGCCGGCCCCGCGACCGCGCGGCGCCACGATCCGGAGAAGCTCCCGGAGACGCGCATTCGCGATCTCCACTATGGCGACGTGCTGTTCTATTTCTTCCAGGATGACGACTTCGAGGCGATCACCCGCCTCACGGCCTACCAGCACTGGAATTACATCCCGCACCACGAAGCCGAGGGACAGTTGCTGCTCGGCGGACTCTATCTCTCGCTCGGTATGCACAACGAGGCCGGCGAACGTTTCCAGGCCCTGCTCACCGATGACGTTCCCACGGGCGTACGCAACCGGGCGTGGTTCTATCTTGCGCAGATCTGGTACGCGCGCGGTTATTTGGACAAGTCCGCCGAGGCCCTGCAAAAGATCAACGGCAGGATGTCAGCCGAGCTCGAAGCGCAGCGTGAGCACCTGTACGCCAACGTTCTCATGCACCAGGGCCGCTTTGACGAGGCCATCCGGCTCCTGGCCACGGCCCGCGGCTCGTCGATCTGGACCGCCTACGCGCGATTCAACCTCGGTGTTGCCCTGGTTCGTAAGGACCGGCTCGCGCAGGCCGACCCGTTTCTGACCGGCGTCGGCACCGTGAATGCCACGACTCCGGAGATGATCGCTCTCAAGGACCGGGCGAATCTCGCCCTGGGATTTGCCTACCTGCAGGCGAAGAATCCGCAGCAGGCCCGCATTGCCCTGGAGCGGGTGCGGCTCAACGGTCCTTATTCGAACAAGGCGCTGTTGGCCATCGGCTGGGCCGACGCGCAGCTGGGTGACTACAAGAGCGCGTTGGTGCCCTGGACCGAGCTGCGTGATCGCAATCTGCTCGACGCCGCCGTGCAGGAGTCCTATCTCGCTGTTCCCTACGCATATGGCCAGCTCAGTGCCAACGCACAGTCCGCTGAGTTCTACGAGACGGCTGTCGAGCAATTCAGCGCTGAAGACACGCGCCTCGACGACGCCATCGGCCGCATCCGCGAGGGGAAGATGCTCGAGGACGCGCTGTCGTCCGACAAGGACGGTCATTACGGTTGGTTCTGGCAGCTCAAGGATGTTCCTGAGGCGCCGGAGTCCCGTTACCTGTACACGCTGCTCGCGGGGCACGATTTTCAGGAAGGTCTGAAGAACTTTCGCGACCTCACGTTCATGGACAAGACCCTGGACCGCTGGGGCGACAACATGGAAGCATTCGGCGACATGATCGACACGCGCGAGCGTGCCTATGTTGAGCGAACCCCCAAGGTCGACGCGCTGCTGGCCTCTGGCGCCGTCGACAAGCTGCAACAGCGGCGCACGGATCTCGAAACCCGCGTCAACACCATCGAGAAGGACCAGGACGTGGCCGCGCTCGGTTCCAACGAGGAGCGCGAGCAATGGGCGCGGGTTCTGCGCATGGAAGCCACGCTCGCGGGCGCCCCTGATACTCCGGAAAACGCCGAGTTGCGCGAGCGCGTGAAGCTCGTGAAGGGCGTGCTCTATTTCCGCCTCAACGACTCCTTCAAGGCGCGGATGTGGCAGCAGCATCGCAGCATCAAGGACCTCGATCTTGCGTTGCACGAGGCGCAGAGCCGTTGGATCCGGGTGGATCGCGCGCGCAAGAGCGTGCCGAACAACAACGGCGAATTCGCCGCCCGGGTCGCCGCGTTAAAGGCACGGATCGAAGAGCTTCAGACACGTTTGGTGGCAACCCAGCAGAAACAGACGAGCTACCTCGCGGACCTCGCGGTCCACGAGTTGGATGAGCAGAAGGGCCGCCTTGCGCAGTACCAGGTGCAGGCGCGGTACGCGCTGGCATCCATGTACGATCGCGCGGCTGCCGATGAGGCGCCACAAAAGAAGCCGGGCGCCGCCGGTCCAAAGAGCGCGAAGCCTGAGGACGATACTCCGGACACTTCTGACAGGCCATCTGACACGCCGCAGGAGCCGGGTACGACCCCGCCAGCCACGCCGGGCCCACCGCCCGGCCCCGACGCGGGCGCTTCCGCGAGTCCCAAGCCATGAAGTCGTCCGTCGCGAGCGCCGTGGCTCTCGTTCTGGTGGCCTGCGCCGCGCCGGCTTGCCTGCCGCTTGCTTACGCCGACGACTCCAACAAGACCATCAAGGATCTGAAGTCGCACGACATCCAGGTCCACAAGGATGCGAAAGTCGAGTCGAGTATTGCGAAGGCGATGGACAACTACCGCCGCTTCCTCGAGTTGCAGAAGACCGACCCGGAGCTGCATGCCGAGGCGATGCGGCGCCTGGGCGACCTGAAACTCGATGCGGGCGACCTCGAGCGCATGGAGAAGGAGGTCGGGCTCGTCGACCTGCAGAGTGGCGAAGCCATCAAGTTGTATTCGACCTTGTTGAAGGCGTATCCCAACTATCCGCGCAACGACCAGGTGTTGTACCAGTTATCGCGCGCTTATGAGACCACCGGCCAACCGGAGCAGGCGCTCGCGACTCTCGATCTCATCGTCAAGAAATATCCGAACAGTCCGTCGCTCGATGAAGTGCAGTTCCGGCGCGGCGAATTGTTGTTTTCCGCGAAGCGCTATCCCGAGGCCGAGCGGGCCTACGCCGTGGTCATCCAGCGCGGCAAGTCCTCCGATTTCTACGAACAGAGCCTCTACAAGCACGGCTGGTCGCTGTACAAACAGTCGATGACCGACGAGAGCCTGTCTTCTTTCGCCGGCGTCCTGGACCTCACGCTGGTCGGTCGTAACGGCAAGTCGCCGACCGTCGAAAGCCTCAAGCGTGCGGATCGCGAGCTCGTGGAAGACACACTGCGGGTCATGAGTATCGCGTTCTCCTACGGACAGGGGCCGGCTTCGGTCGATGCCTTCATGAAACGGCATGGCGAGGCGCCGTATTCCTACCTGCTGTACGAGCGCCTGGGCGACCTGTACGTCGCCGAGCAGCGCTACCAGGACGCCGCCGCCGCATACCTCGCCTATGTGAAGAGCGACCCCTACACCGATCAGGCGCCGAATCTCGCCATGCTGGCGATCAACGCCTACGGCAAGGGCGGCTTCGCAGAGCTCGTTCTGCAGGGTAAGCACGGATTCGTGGAGCGCTACAACTTCAGCTCGCCGTTCTGGAAGACTCGCGAAAAAGCGCAGTATCCGAAGGTCGTGCAGGAGTTGAAGATCAACCTGAAGGATGTCGCGACGTACTTTCACGCGACCGCGCAGAAGAGCAAGCGCCTCGAGGACTACCAGGAAGCCTCACGCTGGTATCGCGATTACCTGAAATCCTTCCCGGACGATCCGGATTCCGCAGGCACCAACTACCTGCTGGCCGAAACGCTGTTCGAAAGTCATCAGTACGCGGACGCCGCGGCCGAATACGAGCACACGGCGTACGGCTATCCGAAGAACGACAAGTCGGCGACCGCCGCCTACGCCGGCCTGGTGTCGTACCAGAAAGGCGAAGAGCCGCTTTCCGGACCCGACAAGGTCGAATGGCATAAGCGTGCCACGGATGCGGGCGTGAAGTTCGCGCAGACCTTCCCCGAGCATCCGGACAGTGCGGGTGTGTTGACTCGCGCGGCCGAAGATATTTTTGCGGCCAAGGATCTACCGCGCGCCGTCACGGTGTCGGAGTCGATCCTGGCGCGCCAGCCGCCGGTTGACCCCGCGAAGCAACGCATCGCGTGGACCATCATCGCGCGCTCGCACTACGACCAGAACGAATACGACAAGGCCGAGCCGGCTTTCGTCAAGGCGCGCGAGTTAGCCGGTACGGACGAGAAGTTGCGCACAGAGCTCACCGAGGGTCTCGCGGCGAGTGTCTACAAACAGGGCGAGGCGAAGCAGAAGTCGGGCGACGCCGCGGGCGCCGTGGACGACTATCTGCGTGTGGCGCGCGTCGCCCCGGATTCCACCATCCGCGCGACCGCCATGTATGACGCCGCCGCCCAGCTCATCGTGCTCAAGCAGTGGGATCGGGCCATTTCCGTGCTGGAGGATTACCGGCGCCAGTTCCCGAAGAACGAGCATGGCGCCGATGTGACCAAGAAGCTGGCCGTGGCTTACGCCGAAGCAGGGCGCCCGGGCGAGGCCGCCGGTGAGTTCGAGAAGATCGCGACGAGCCCGACCGAGGATCGCGCGGTCCAACGGGAGGCCCTGTTGCAGTCGGCGGATTTATACGCGAAAGCGAACAACGTGCCGAAAGCGGTCTCGATGCTCGACAAGTTCGTCGCCTCGAATCCGCTGCCGATCGTGGACGCCGAAGAGGCCCGCCAGCGGCTCGCGGATTACGCGACTAAGACGGGCGATATCAACAAGC
>DATMQL010000180.1:0-4051 GCA_035566815.1 Steroidobacteraceae bacterium
AGGGCCCGGCGCCGGTGAACGTCTATACCGCGAAGGACATCGAGCGGAGCGGGCAGCCGAATCTGGAGCGGTTTCTGGCGGGGCTCAATGAGGCCTCGGTTTCCGCTGGTGAAGGCGGTTTTGGCGCCACGCTGGGCCAGGCCAGCGTGCAACTTCGTGGTTTGCCATTGGGAACCACGCTGGTGCTGATAAACGGCCGGCGCGTGGAGGCAGTCGGCACATCGCTCGCGAACTTCTTCAACCTGAACCTCATCCCGATGGCGGCCATCGAGCGCGTCGAGGTGGTTCCGGTCGGTTCCTCGGCCGTCTACGGCGGCGACGCGTTGGCGGGCGTCGTGAACGTGATCCTGAAGAAGTCCATCGACGGCATCTCCCTCTCCGCCAATCTGGGCTCTGGTCGCGGTTTCGGTAACGGCGGCGTCTCGTTGGCCACCGGCGGCCACAGCACCGACAGCAGTTACCTGGTGCTGGGCTCGTATAGCCGGTCGACACCTTTGACCGAAGCAGAGAGGGGATTCTTCGTCGACGCCGATTACAGGCGTTTCGGCGGCCGAGACGCGCGAGTGCGCAACTGCACGCCAGGCACAGTCAGCAGCGTATCCGGCGCGAATCTGCCAGGCCTGAACTCCAGCTTTGCGGCCATCCCGCAATTGGCGGCGGGCCAGGTCCTCCAGACCTCGGACTTCGCAGCCACCGCGGGCACTGCGAATCTCTGCGACCGCTACGCCAACGGCAACGGCTATCCACTGGTCTATGGCGACGAGTCGCTGGCCTTTCATGCGACGGGGGAGCACGCAATTGGAGGGTCGTGGTTCGCGTTTGGTGAATTCACATTCGCGAGGGAGAGAACGCGATCCAGGGACGTGGGTCTCAGTATTCCGAATCTCACCGTCAAGGCGGACAACCCGTTCAACCCGTTCGGCGTGGACGTGAAGGTCACCGCCATCCTTGGCCCCGAGAATGGGCTTCAGGGGCTCGGGCGCCAGACCAGGTTCACGCGCGCGCTGGTGGGCGCGCGAGGAGGCCTCGCCGGCGACTGGGAGAGCGAATTGACGCTGTCGAGCGTCCGAGACAACGGCGGCGCGCAGAGCATCATGACGAACATCAATCCAACGGCACGCCTGGCGGCGTTGGCGGCAAGTTCGACGGCTGCCGCACTGAACCCGTTCACCACGGGACGCGCTGCAAGCGATGACGTGCTGCACAGCATCTGGTCGGACAGTGACAGTTCCAATCACGGCCGCAAGGATCAGGCGAGCGCACTCGTGCGCGGCAGCCTGGTCAACTTGCCCGGCGGCGCCCTCGAGGCCGTGGTGGGCGCCGAGAGCGCTCACGATCGTTACGACGCCTCGCAACCTTCCGCGGGGACGGACAACCACGGCCGCAGGCGCGACTCCGCGGAGTACGGAGAACTTCGCGCGCCCCTCGTGAGCATGGGCGAGCCGGGCAAGAACTGGAGCCTGGCCACCGTCACGCTGGCCGCACGGCGTGACCGATACAGCGATTTCGGCTCCGCGAGCACCTATCAATCAGGCCTGGAGGTACGCCCCTCGCGCGACTTTCTGATCCGAGCGTCGTCTGCGACGTCCTTCAAGCCTCCGACGCTATTGGAGACCAATATCACCGAAGGGTCCTTTCCCGCGGAGTTCTATTCGCTCGTCGATCCGGCGCGCGGAGGCGAGGCCATCACATCAGGAACGGTGGTGCGCGCGACCAACAAGTCGCTGAAGCCGGAGCGGGGCCGCGCCAACAGCGTCGGTGCCCTGTGGGAGCCGGAAGGCGGCCTGGGCACGCGACTGGGTGCGACTTGGTGGCAGGTGCGGGTCAACGGACTCATCTCCATCCTGGACCCCCAGGTGGCGCTGAATTACGAAAGCCTGTTCCCGGGCTTCGTGACTCGCGGCCCTTCCGTCGGCGGACAGCCGGGAGTCGTCACCAGCATCATGAACACCGAAGCCAACATCGGCAGCGTCCAGGTTTCCGGCACGGACATGGAGGCCGCCTATGCATGGCGTGGCGTCCTGGGGCGCTGGACGTCCGCGCTCGGGGCCACGCGTACCAGCGACTACGAGGTGGTGCTGGCACCGGGGGCGCCCAAGGTGAGCCGCCTCGGCCGGCGATACGACGACTTCTGGGCTCCTCGCTGGAAGACTCGCGCTTCCATCGCGCTCGACACGGGAACCTGGAGCGTCGGCCTGACGAGCAGATACCTCGGGCAATACAAGGACGAGGGCACCAGCGTGCGTCGCCTGGGGGCCTATTGGACACACGACCTGTCTGCCGGCGTCGACCTGAAGAAATCACTGCCTGACGCGGCCACTTCCGTGAAGGCGGCCTCCCTGTCGCTGAGTGTCGCCAACCTCATGAACCACCAGCCGCAATACGTCGAGACCTTGCCGTACTACGACGTCACCCAGGCTGATTGGCGCGGACGCTATGTCAGCGCGAGAGTCTCCATCGACTGGTGACGCCGGCGCCGGCTGACGGCGCCCTTCGATCAGATCCCAACGTTTCGTCTGGCCGATCGCTGCGTGCGACGGCCGGCAGCCATCGTCATTCCTGGAAATCCCTGCTCATGCGTTCATTCCTTCTTGCGCCGCTGTGCGCACTTCTTGCCGTCACCGCATCCGCGGCACCTGCCCAGACTCACATGGGCCCCAGCGTGCGCGACGTCGTCGAATTCGAGCGAATCGTCCAACCCTCCGATCAGGACAACGATTTGTTGGGGAAACAGGTGTCCCCGGACGGCACGCAAGCGTTCATTGTTACCCGCAAATCCGACATTGCCAGCGACAAGAATCTCTACAAGATCCAGTTGCTTGATCTCACGCCGGCTCACTTGGCCGCGCAGCATGCGCCCGGTCCCGTCACGGTCTTTTCGGCGGAACTCGTGCAGGACAACAACTTCCTGAACATCCAGGACGTCCAATGGCGTGGAGACCGCACGCTGGTGTTCCTGGGGTGCCTCGATGGCCACTCGTACCAGGTCTATTCCCTGGATGTTCCCAAACGTGAACTGCTCCAGCTCACGCACGAGAAGGATCGGATCGCGGCATGGGCCGCCTCGCAGGATGCGCGACGCGTGGTCTATACCGTGCAGTTGCCCAACCCGCCGCTGCACGAGGGTGAACACGGCATTCTTGTTGGCACGCAGCCCTTTTGGAGTGTCACCTACGGGCAGCATCTCCTGAAGGTACAGGTTCAGAAGTTCCAGAGTTTCCTCGTCGACGTGGGATCACCGCAGCCTCCGAGAGCCCTGGGCCAACCCTATACGCCGCCGGCCTTCACACCGCCGACCGTGAGCATCTCGCCGGATGGCCGATGGGCGCTGCTGCCGCGCTACGAGCCCGAGCGTCTTGCCGCCTGGGCCCGTCGATACCCGGCGATCGACGCGCTCGAAAAGAGGTTCGGCTGGTCCGCCCATGTCGATCCCCTGCAGTACTTCTCGAAGCTTGCCGCCGTGCTGCCCCGCAGGATGATGGCCGTTCGACTCGAGGACGGCAAGGAGCAGACGATCGTGGATGCGCCGGACGACCTCTACGCCCCGGCCTGGGGGCAGCGGGAAGATCGTCTATGGCAAGGGACGGGTGCATCGGTGGTGTTGGCGGGCACCTACCTCCCGCCGGGCGAGGATGGGAAGACGTCGCCCGCATCGCACGTCATCGAATATTGGCCCGACAGCGGACGATGGGTGGACATTGCTGCGCTGAAAGATTACGTCAAGGTGGCGCATCCGCTTCGCGACGGATTCCTGGTGATCGACGGCAGCGAGCGTCGTGAGTTCCATCGACAGGCCGACGGGGGATGGCGCGAGTCCGCCGATGGCGCGGAGCAACCAGGTCGAAAGCCTGCCTGGACTTTGAGCGTGACACAGGACCTGAACCAGCCGCCCGATGTCTACGCGTCGGGGCCGGCCGGCACGACCACGCGCCTGACCAGGCTGAACCCACAGTTCAAGCCCGATACCTGGGGCACCATGAAGCCGTACAGCTGGCGCGACGGCGCTGGCCGAGAATGGGACGGCGGCCTGATGTCGGGCAGCGACATGGAC
>DATMQL010000181.1:0-20800 GCA_035566815.1 Steroidobacteraceae bacterium
ACGGGAGACGCGTTCATGGGAGCGGGCTCGAGACGCACTCATGGAAGATCCATCCTGGGGTCCGCTATGGTCGAGCGCTCGTGTTCCCTCGGGTCGGGAGGGCCGGTGTCTTCGCTGGCGTCGTCGTCTTCTGGCGCGAGCCGCAGGGCGCGCTCGAGGTTGTAACGCGCGTCCCAATCGGTTGGGTCGCGGCGTAGCAGGTCGCGGTAGCTTTGTTTCGCGAGCTCGGTCAAGGGGAGTGACTGCGCTTCGTCAGCGAGTCCGTATTGGACAGCCTGCCGGAGATTGAGGTTACCGAGGTCGTAGAGCGCGATCCGGTGGAGGTCTTCGCGGTTTGATTGGATGATTGCCTTGTAGGCGGCTAGTGCGCCGTCGTAGTCGAGCCGGGAGAGAGCTACCGCGCGGGCCAGGCGTGCCTCGGGGGGGAGGTGGTCGCCGGCGCCGGCGGTCCATTTCGCTGACGTGGCCACGGACATGTTGATTCGTTGTGCATGTTGGAGGCGTAGGGCCTCAACGGCTGTCAGGACGGTCAGCGTCGCGGCGACGAGTGCGAATGCCAGGTGGCCGTGCGCTCTCTTCATGACCAGCTCCGCAATTGCACTGCGCCGAACGCCAGCATCATCAGACACGCGAAGGCCCCGACGCCGAAGCACAAGCGGTCGTAGTCCTTTCGCGGCACGCGCTCCAGGTAGTCGAGAGGCAGATTCTGCTGGCGGCCGACGTCGGCTACCGCTTGGGCCAGATCCTTCGGCTCGGAGGCCTGATAGGCGTGGTAAGGCGTGCCCATGCTCTGGAAGAACCGGTGCATGGCGACTTCTGCTATCGCCTCGGCGCCAGGGGTATCCGTGTCGAGCGTTGCACCGTTTATGGAGCGCAGGTAGAGCCAATAAAGCGCGATGCGATTGCGCATCATCCCTGCCGCGATTCGCCGTCGCGTTGGCGGGTCGAGTTGCGCGCCGCCGTCCGACACCAGGAGGATGGCTCGACTGCCCGTGTAGTCGCGCGCATCGAATTCGGCTATGGCTGCGAGCAACGCCCGCCCAACATCCGTACTCGAAAGGCCCGGGCCCGTGCCGCCGGCTGTTATCCCGGCCTGCACGACTTCACCGTGTTGTGTGAATGGAACGACGGGCAACGGGCCGCCACTGAAGAACATGAGGGAGAATCGGTCTTCGGGGCGTTGGGCGACGAAGTGCGACAGCAGCTCACGCGCGGTCTTGCTCTTTTGCGGACCCCGAAACCAGGACTGTTGGGTTCGGATGATCGGGTCGATGGTGCGCCAGTCGCTCGGCAACATCCGATCGTCCATGCTGCGGCTACGATCGATAAGCACAACGATCTCCGCGCCTCGCCCGGTTCGCACAACCTCTGTTTGCGGCCGCCCGGGGCCAGCGAGACCCAACACAATGCTCACTACCGCCGCAACGGCACACGCGGTCTGCAGCCAGCCGACGATGCGGCCGGCGGGATCGGCTGGGAGCCAGGGGAGATAGGAAAAGAGGAGTGTGTCAGAGCGGGCTCGCAGCAGGGGGAATATTGCGAGCGGCAGGAGGAGCAGGACCCAGGGGTGGGTTAGGTTCAGGTTGAGGATCATGGCTCGTGGCGTCGCTCGATGCGGCGGAGCTCGGCGCAGAGGGTGTGTGGGAGGGAGGCGGTGGACTCGGGTGCGGCGGCGCTGGTGGCGGCGGCGCTGGTGGCGGCAGGGCTGGTGGCGGCAGGGCCGGGGGCGGCCGAGCGAGGCACCACGGAGGACCGGTCCGTCCGGGCTGATGCGATTGCGGGGTTGGATGACGCGCTAGCGTCCTTAGCCGCATCTGCGGTCGCACTTCCGAAAAACATCAGGCTGGACTGCTGGAAGAATGCTTCGATTTGCGGTCGCGCTGGTGTTAGGTGGGGGGCCTTGGCGAACAGCGCGGGCAGGGTCGTGCTTTGGACGACACGGCCGGCGGTTCGATCGAATGCGCGATGGAGCGCTTGCCAAGCCCGTGGCTCACGGTCATCGAGCGTCCTCATCTCGCGTAACGCACGCGCGAACGGTTGCGTGGCGACCGCGCGCCGGTTACGCCATACCACCCATGCGATCCATGCGAGGAGCGTCAGTGCCAAAGCGCTGGAAGAGAGTGCGAGCGCACGTCGTATGGGCGCGATTGGGATAGCTGGCGAGATGCGGTCCGGCCGCAAGTCGAGCGTACCGACTTGCTCCGGCGAGCCGGGAGGACTCAGCGGAGCGATGTTAATCAACACGGAGGGGATTTTCAGCGTCACGGGCGAGGCGCCAGCGACGGTCGCAACAGTGAGTTGCCACGCGGGAAGCGTGACGTCTGTGAGCTTCGGTGGTGCGTTGAGTATTTGGTATTCGACGACGAGCCACCGATGTAAGGCGGCGTCCGTCGCGACCGTGGTCCCGCGGCGCTCGAACCATGCGCTTACGCGGCCGTTGGCCGGGAGTGCCACGGGCGTGAATGGCTGCCCGTCGCGTTGAAGGAGGACGCGCTGGGTAAGAAGGTCACCAACGAAATAGCCTGTAAGGCGAGGTTGCTCGACGACCGCCTCAGTTGCCGCGTGCGGTGCGTGCGTTTGAGCGACGGCCAGCGCGGCGTATGGAGATGCCTGCGTATGCGCGACGGCCAGCGCGGCGTATCGAGGTGCGTGCGTCTGCGCGACCGCTGGCGCCATGGGCAGTGCGACCGCCAGGGCGGCCCATATAACCAGAGGCACTGCAGCACGCGTCGCGTACTTCATGGCGCCTCGCAGATCATAAATCCGCCTCGAAGAAATGGCGGGATAGTGCGTCTGCGTTGAATGCGCCTTCGACGTAGAAGGGGCGAATCGAGTGGGATGCGAAGAAGCTGTCGATTTCGGCGCGCCGTCGTGCCACGGCTTGCCGCCACTCCTGGCGCAACCTGGGTCGCAGCCACAGGGTGCGGCGAGCACCTGACTCGGCGTCGCGTAACGAGGCCAGCGCGTTATGCGTCGGTGGCTCGGTCTCAGCAGGGTCCCACACGACGACAGGAACGACGCCGGCGTGCGCCAGCAAGTCCAACACGATGTCGAGGCGTTCGAGGGGCCAGTGAAAGTCGGAGATCAGGAAGACGAGTCCCTGCTGGCCCGCCAGGTGTGAGGCGGCGTCTTCGAGGCCATCACCGAAGCCGATATCGCCGGGTGGAGCCCGCGAGGCATGCTGGCCGTGCGCTGCGCGCGATGCCCGCGCACCACGCGCGCCACGCGCAGCTTGCGTGGCGCCCCCGTCACACACGCTGGTGCTGGCAGTCACACTGCCCGTGCCGGCCGCACTGCCCGTGCCGGCCGCACTGCCCGTGCCGGCCGCACTGCCCGTGCCGGCCGCACCGCTCGTGCCGGCCGCACCGCTCGTGCCGGCCGCACCGCTCGTGCCGGCCGCACCGCTCGTGCCGGCCGCACCGCTCGTGCCGGCCGCACCGCTCGCGCCGGCCGCACCGCTCGCGCCAGCCACATCGCTCGTGCCAGCCACATCGCCCGCGTCACACACCGCGCGCAAGGCCGCGCTCATTACGCTTCCCATGCCGCGGCTCAGCCGCGCGGGCATGAACAGGTCGGCGCGCTCGCACTCGTCGAAGGCCATCATTCCAACAGCGTCGCCGACCCGGAATGCGCTGAGGCCCAGCGCCTCGACGAAGTCAGCGACGACATGAAGCTTTGGTCGCGCGCCGCCGAAAGTCATTGAGGCCGACACATCTACGATTGCGCGGACGGCGGCCCCCGCCCGCTGTCGATTGACGCGGACCAGCCAGTCGTCAGTGAACCCACGCAAACTGGCGCGTAGGTCGAGTCGGCGTGGGTCCGGGCGATCGTAGAGGCTCATGTGCGTGACGAATTCCTGGCCCGCGCCGATACTCGAGCCGGGATGCGAGCCGGGTCGCTGGCCGCTGACACGGCCTGGAAGCCGGTAGTGGAACTCCCGTGGAGCGTCCATGGTCAGCGCGGGGTCGGCACCTTGTCCAGGATCTGCGCGATCAGCGCATCTGCAATCTGTGCGCGGCGCAATTCGTAGACCGGCGTGAAGAAGACACGATGACCTAACACCGCGGGAGCGACAGTCCGAACGTCATCAGGCGTCAGGTAATCGCGCCCGGAGAACCAGGCAACCACCCTCGCCGCTCGGGTCAAGGACATAATCCCGCGCGGGCTGGCACCGGCGAGGATGAGCTTATTCATATCCACACCCTCCACCTGCACCCCAAACTTCTGTGGCGTCTGGGTCGCATCCCACAGGTCGAGCACATAGCGCTCCAGCGCTTCGCTCGCACTGACGTTGAGTTGAATCTCCGCACCGATGTGATTGAGCTCCTTCCACGGCAGGATCTCGGGTGCGACACGCTCGAGAAGCGCGTCCACATCGTGATAGTCTGGATCGAACACCAGGGCACGTCTCACGCTCACATCGGACGGCGTCGGCATGCGCAACTCGAACATAAAACGATCGCGCGCAGCGGAGGCGAGCTCGAAGGTCTCCTCCTTCTCCACCCGGTTGCGGTCCGCGAACACGCTCATGAATGGAAATCGATATTCGCGATTGAACGCCGATACCGTACGCTCGGCCATGGCGCGCAGGAGTAGCGACTGCACCTGTGGGCGCGCGCGGTTGATCTCGTTGAAGAAAAAAGTGGTGAGCCGCTGTTCGTGACGCAACAGGGGACCCGGCTCGATGCGCGGCTTGCCCGCGGCATCGACGTACGTGTGATAAATGAGATCGCCTGGCATCAGGTCAACAGTGCCTTCGACTCGTTCGAAGTCTCCCCCTACAGCCCGGGCAAACGCGCGCAGAATCGTGGTCTTTCCCACGCCGACGTCGCCTTCGAGAAGCACGTGTCCGCGAGCAAACAGCGCGACATTGATGAGCCTGATGGTCTCCTGCTGACCCAGGATGGCCTTGCTCACCTCTTTCTCGAGGCGCAGCGCCCTGGAGCGCCAGTCGTGCAATTGCTCAGCGGCGATCGTCATGCTCTCGCCCCCAATCGGCGGCCACTCTCAGCCCGGGCCGATGTACGGCATGTCAGTGGCCAACACTGCCAGGTCGTGAGACTCACAGCACCACGCCTAACGTCTTCGTCCACTTCAATCCCTCGTCCGTGTCACCACGAGGCCGATACTCACAGCCTACCCAACCCTTGTATCCGAGCGAATCGACAGTGGCGAAGATAGCCGGATACGCGATCTCGCCTTCATCAGGCTCCGCGCGCGACGGTACCGCGGCGATTTGCACGTTGCCGATGACGGGCATGTAGCGCTTCAACTTCGTCAACACATCACCTTCGCTGACCGCGACGTGATAGACGTCGAACTGCAGCTTGATGTTGGGAAGCGCCAGTTCCTCGATCAAGGACACCGCCTCGGTGACCGTCGAATAAAAGTAGCCAGGGTTGTCTCGTGGATTGAGAGGCTCGAGCAGCAGAGTCAGCTTATGCGCCGCGGCCTCGGCGGCAGCCGCGCGAAGATTGTCCGCGAACACGGCACGCGCGCTTTGTCGATCGGTAGCAGCAACGTTGCCCGCCATCACATGGATTGCGCTTGCGCCGCACTCGATGCAGTAGTCGATCGATTGGCGCACCGCGGTTTGGAAATCGCGCTCGCGACCCGCTACCGCGCCGAGGCCGCGCTCGCCGCGAGCGAAATCGCCGGGAGCGGTATTGATTCCCAATATCGTGAGTTCGTGGCCCTTCGCCACGGCCGCCACTTCCGCGGCGGGCACGTCATAAGGCCAGTGCATCTCGATGGCCCGAAATCCCGCTAGGGCCGCGGCCTCGATTCGCTGCAGCAAAGGCCGGTCAGCCCAGAGTAGTCCCAGGTTGGCGGAAAAGCATGGCAATAGGGCGGCTCCTTGGGCAATGTCGGTCAGCGAGCTGCAGGCCCGCATTATGGATGGGTTCGGGGGAGATGCGGGTATGACAGGCGGGTCGCTCACGTGACGGACCGAATTTCTACGGCAGCGACGCGTTTCCGGTACATGCAGGAGCATTTTTGGCGCAGTGGCGCGGTGGGAGTGTAAGTTCAGCGCCCTGTCGGGCCGGCGCGTACTCATCCGTCCTTGGATAAAGCAGGAGTCACCGGCATGCTCTATTCCATTCTCTGTTACGAATCCGAAACTCTGGCCGCGGGGCGGACCAAGCAGGAGGACGACGCGATGATGGTCAGGCTGGGGGGAGTCCTGCAGCAACTGAAGACCGAGGGAAAGCTCGGACCGACGGCCCGGCTCATGCCGACCACCACGGCGACCCATATCCGCTCCGGCAAGGACCCGGTGGTGGTCGACGGCCCCTTCGCCGAGACCAAAGAGCAGCTGCTCGGGTTCTACATCCTCGACTGCCCCACGCTGGAGGAGGCCATCACTGCCGCGAAGCTGCTGGGGCGCGAGAAACCGCATGGAACGCTCGAGATTCGTCCCGTCGCGGTGTTCCATCCGGCGGACCTGACGAAATGACAGACATGGCCTGGATCAATGCGGCACTGACTTCCGCACGTCCCCAGGTCCTCGGCGCCCTGCTGCGCTATTTCCGCATTCTCGACGCTGCCGAAGACGCGTTTCAGGAAGCGTGCCTGCGAGCGATCAAGACCTGGCCGGTCAAAGGGCCGCCGCGCGATCCCGCGGCGTGGCTCATCTTCGTGGGTCGGAATTTCGCGCTGGATGAAGTCAGGCGTCGCAACAAGCAAACCGAGCTGCCTCCCGATGAGGACCTCGCCAGCGATCCCGAGGATCCGCAGGAGGAGCTGGCCGAGCGCCTCGACGCCTCTCACTACCGCGACGACATCCTGCGCCTGCTGTTTGTCTGCTGTCATCCGGAACTGCCCGCAAGCCAACAGATCGCCGTCGCCCTGCGCATCGTGTCAGGGCTGACGGTGAAGGAAATCGCGCGCGCATTCCTCGTGAGCGAAAGCGCGATGGAGCAGCGAATCACACGAGCGAAGGCCCGCATAACCGCCGCCGAAGTCCCCTTTGATACTCCGGGAGCCCCGGAGCGTGCCGAGCGACTCGCCGCGGTCGCGACAATGATCTATCTCATCTTCAACGAGGGTTATTCAGCCAGCGGTGGCAACGCCCACGTGCGTGGGTCATTGTGCGAGGAAGCCATCCGCCTGGGCCGTCTTCTGCTGCGCCTGTTTCCCAGCGAGCCGGAAATCATGGGCCTGCTGGCGCTGCTACTCCTGCAACACGCCCGCGCCTCCGCCCGGCTCGACACCGATGGCGCCATCGTGTTGTTGGAGGATCAGGACCGGTCGCTGTGGGATCGCGAATTGATCGCCGAGGGGCTGGCGTTGGTTGAAAAGGCGCTGCGCCATCACCGCGCCGGCGCCTACCAGGTCCAGGCGGCCATCGCCGCGGTCCATGCGCATGCGACACGTGCGGCCGACACCGATTGGCCGGAAATCGACCGGCTGTACCAGATACTCGAGACGGTGCAGCCTTCGCCGGTTGTCACGCTCAATCGGGCGGTCGCTGTCTCGAAAGTCAGCGGGCCGGCCGAGGCGCTGCGGATGATCGAGCCCTTGGCCGCCAAACTCGGCGGTTACTTCTATTTCTATGGGCTGAAGGGGGCCTTGCTGATGCAGTTAGGCCGTAACGAAGAGGCTCGCGTCGACTTCGACCGCGCGATCTCCCTGGCCAACACTGCTGCGGAAGCCGCCCACATACGTCTGCATCTGGATCGCCTGCAGAAAGACAGCGAGCCCAAGGAACGCGCGTAAATGGAGGCGCCCTGGAGCGGATCGTGGCGCGTGCGACGGGTCCTACTTGACAGCTCTGTTAGGCCGCGCTCCAGAGTGGTCCGACAGCGTGTATGGAATGACTGCAGAAAATATAGCGCAACCTAATAGCCACACAGCGCATAGCCCTATGGCCAAGCCTCGAATAAGAGCTTTCTTACCAAGAACAATTGGCGTGTCACGCAAGACTTGCGTGCCTGGGGGCGGAAACTGTCGAGACTTGATGATACGTACGGCAAGTAGCGCTAAATAAATGACGACAGGCAGTAACGAAGCGCCAAATCCAAACATCACGATCTTGAATCTATAAAGAGCCTCAACCCTATCGTTAACCGAAACGTAGCCTTTGAGCCATGGAAAAAAGACTACCTTTCCCAAGAAGGCGACAACCGAGCCGATTACTATGTAAAGGACAATCCGTCTAATAGCCGCCGGCCTGGGCATGGCTTTTAGAACTTCGGGCTCCGTGGAATTAGGAGAGAAGACGGCCATTGATCCAGCTTCCCTAGAACTTCACCGCATCAGTATTACTTCCGCACAAAACGACACCAACACGCTCCCCGGCCTCGGGCCGATACGCGCCGCTGAGTAGCGCGGCAAACGCGGCAGCCCCACCGGGCTCGGACGCGAGTCTCGTGACACGCCAAAGCGTCCGCTGCGCCTCGCGGATGGCGTCGTCTTCCACGAGCACGGCTTGCTCGACGTACTTCTGGGCGAGTGGGAACATGAGCTGGCCGACCTGACGAGGCGCGAGAGACTCGGCCGCGATTCCACCGGCCTCCGCATCGACAGGCCGTCCCGCCTCGCGCGCGCGATAGAGCGTCGGGGCGGTTCGAGGCTCGACAGCCACGAGTCGAACTCGTCCAGCAAACCAGGCCGCCATCCCGCCGATAAGACCCCCGCCGCCGACGGCAACGAGCAGAGTGTCCAATCCCTCGCACTCTGGCACTGACCCGTCGCGCCGTGGCACTGACTCGTCGCGCCGTGCCACTGTCTCCTCGCCGCGTGTCGGCGCAAGCCCTGGTCGGCTCGCTACTCCAGCGCACTGTCGCTCGATCTCCAGCCCCACGGTCCCCTGCCCCAGCAGCGTCTCCGGCTGATCGAAGGCATGAATCTCCATGGCCCCCGAGGCAGCCGCAAATTCCCGACTGGCAGCCAACGCGTCCGCGTATCGCTCGCCCGCGATCACCAGATCCGCTCCGAGCTCCCGGATGCGGTCCCGCTTCGTCGCCGCGGATACGTTCGGCACGAAGATCCTAGCCGGCACTCCCAGCTTGTGAGCCGCAAACGCCACCGCGAGTCCATGGTTGCCACCGGAGGGAGCGACGACGCCAGCGGCCGGGACCGGCCGCGAAAGCAAACTCGCCAGCGCGCCGCGCGGCTTGAATGACCCGGTATGCTGAAGCAACTCGAGCTTGAAAACGATGGGACGCCCTTCGAGCGCAAAGTCCGCCGCGTCGACCTCGATCACGGGCGTCCGCCGCACATGCGGCCGAATCAGCTCATAGGTCGCGGCAATGGTCTCTCGATTGACGGTGACAGTTTCCATTAGATGCCCCATGTGGGCTTCGACCCGGCGGTACTTCCCGGTAAGCTCACTCTATATTACAGACCAGGAGCCTGTCTGACTTAGGATCGCCGTAGCGAGGGCGCCCCACATCGAGGCGATTTCTGCGATCGTTTCGCGCGCATAGTGGGGACTATGTAAGCGAAAGGATCGCAGAAAGCGGCCGATGTGGGGCGGCCGCAGTAGGCGAGCCTAAGTCAGACAGGCTCCTTAGTGCAGCGCCTTACCGAGGAGGCTGCTTGAGGCTCATAAATGAATAGCGTGCTGAGTGCCTTTCTCCTGACGTTCGCGGGTTTGTTCCCGATCGTGAATCCCATCGAGGCGGCGCCGTTCTTTCTCGGCCTCACTGCCGGGATGTCCTCTGCGGAGCGAACCATGCTGGCGCGCAAGGCCGCGATCAACGGGTTCGCGTTGCTGTTGGGATCGATGGTCCTCGGGCCGTGGCTGCTCGAATTCTTCGGCATCGAGTTGCCGGTCATGCGCATCGCCGGCGGGCTGGTCGTGACGGCGTTGGGGTGGAAGCTGCTCTCGCAGGAAAGTTGGTCGGACCACGGCTCGAGCGGCATGCAGCCGGGTGTCGAGCGTAAGGTGGGCAGTTTTTATCCGCTCACCATGCCACTCACGGTGGGTCCCGGATCCATGTCAGTTGCGATCACCATCGGCAGCCGCAAACCCATGACCGAGACGCATCTGACTGACATGGCGCTACACGCCGTTGGCGCACTCGCGGGTGTCGTTGCGATCGCGATCACGATCTACATCGCATACCGGTTCGCGGAAACTTTCGCGCGAGTGCTCGGGGCCACGGGGCTGGAGGTACTCGTGCGTTTGTCCGCGTTCATTCTGATGTGTATTGGGATCGAGATCGTCTGGAACGGCTACAGCGCACTCATTGCGACGACGCATTGACGGCAGCGGCGACGCGTCGTCGCGCGCCGCCCGTTGGATGCTCGAGCACCGCCCCGGTGATGCCGCAGTGAGTGCGCAGGAAGACGTCGCCATCACCGAAATCGATAAGGCTATCGGTGAGATCAGGAAGGCGTCCATTGATGACGGCAAGGACATCCACGACCATCCGCCGGTGCAGGGAGTCAACGACCGTCCGGGCCGCCTCCACAGGGCTGTCGAGCTGCTGCAAAAAGTTCACGGCGATGTGGCCCGCGAAGAGGACGACCCGTTCACTCGTGGCCTGCGTGACCGCGCCATCGTGCACATCGACGAAGCGCTGCACGCTACAGAGCACGCCATCGGCGACGTGAAGACGGGGCGCTAGCGCCAGACAAGCGGCGCACCCGAAGCGCGTCGCTCACGCGCCGATAATGCGCGATAGGGGCGCTCGCGATACGCGGCGCTCGCGCGTCGCCGACGCCGAACAGGTGCCGCTCACGCGCCGCTAAAGCACCTACATCGATAGGGATAGTGTGTGCCCGGTTCGCCGGGCGCACACTATGCGGGATGACGACCGCCGCCGGCCAGCTGTCCCAATCGACGAGAATCCCGACCTACACCGCGTGGGTCCTGTTTCTCTTCACCCTGGTCGCGACCTTCGGCTTCGTAGACCGGATCATCGTCCAGGTGCTCGTGCAGCCCATCAAGGCGGAGCTGCACGTGTCCGATGCCCGCATGGGACTGCTGGGCGGCCTGACTTTCGCGGTGCTCTACGCGGCTCTGAGCATTCCGATCGCCCGCGTCGCCGAGCGCAAGAACCGCGTCGCCATCATTTCCATCAGTACGGCGCTCTGGTCGCTGGCCACGGCAGTTTCCGGACTCGCCAGTAACTTCGCGCACCTGCTCATCGCGCGGGTCGGAGTCGGCATCGGTGAAGCGGGCGGCTCCCCGGCCACGGTCTCCGTCATCGCCGACTACTTTCCCCGTCAACGGCGCGCTTCCGCGATGGCCATCTACGGTCTCGCCGTCCCTCTCGGCGCATTCGTCGGCGGCTCGGCGGGCGGGTTTATCGCTCTCCACTGGGGCTGGCGCGCAGCGTTTCTGATCGTCGGCCTTCCGGGTGCTCTGCTTGCGCTGCTGCAATGGCTGACGTTGCGCGAACCGCGGCGGGGCCAGAACGACCCGGGCATTGACGTAAGCAACACGCCCCCCTTCTCAGCCGTTCTGCAGCGATTCAGAGACCGGCCTGCGCTCATCCATGTCGTGCTCGGGGCTACGGTCTCCACGGTGGCCGGCTACGGATTGAGTTACTTCGTGGCGGCCTATCTCTCGCGCCATTACGGACTGAATTACGCGCAGGCGGGATTTCGCGTCGGACTCATCTCGAGCGTCCCGGCTGCCTTGAGCATCATGGCCGGCGGCGTTCTGAGCGACTGGGCTGGTCGTCGTGGTGCGTATTGGTATGCGTTGATACCCGCCGTGGGGTCCATTCTATGTGCGCCCTTCTACATCGCAGCTTTCCGCTCCAGCACGGTGGACCTGGCGACGGCGTTTCTTGCTGTCAGCGCGTTGTGCCAGTACGCCTACATTCCTGCGGTCGCCGCGATCGTACAAAACATGATGGAGCCGCGCATGCGCGCGTCTGCAGTAGCGGTGACCGGTCTCATCTACACGCTGGTGGGCCAGGGGATGGGACCCCTTCTGGTCGGCGCATTGAGCGATCACTTTACGCGCAGAGCATTCGCCGGCGACTTCGACTACGTCTGCAACGCTGATGCGGGCGTCGTCGCGGTAGCGTGTGGGCAAGCAGCTTCGACCGGGTTGCAGAGCGCACTGGTGTTATGGGCGCTGCTTTATCTGTGGTCCGGCATTCACCTCGCGCTAGGCGCCCGCACGCTCGGCAGGGATCTCGCCCGATAACTGGCCCGCTTTTCGCGGGCAAAAACCACGCTTTTTGCACGCGTGCCCGAAAACGCAGGTCCGCGCGCTCGCGAAAAGCGCCGCAGCCTGCGCGGCCCGGGCGCTTTTCGCCAATAGACTAAGGCAACCCAAACGCCAACAACACATTCCCTTCCCGCCCCACGAGCCCGCCGGAGCCCGAGCTCACATAGACCATCCCGTCCACGACGATCGGCCCCGCACTATCCATGCTGCCGCCGCGTGCCTTGACGCCGTTGACCGTATCGAAATCGCGGTTCGTATCGAAGCTCCACAGGACCGAGCCGTCCTTGCTCGAGTAGGCGCGCAACCCGCCATCCATACCACCATTCAACACCGCGTCCGGAATCGCCGTGAGTGGTCCACCCTGCCCGGCACTGCAGTCGCGCGCGGACCCGCAGAGCTTTGTCAGGGGCGGCTTCTCCCAGAGCAGCTCTCCGCCGGAAAGTGACAGCGCCCGCATGCCGCCGGGCGTTGGTGTCAGAAGATCGGCAACACCAACATAGACGTGCTCGGGGTCGACCGCGACACCCCACTGCCCACCCAGGCCGCTACCCTGACCGAAGCGATACTGCCAGACGGCGGCTCCCTCCCGGGCCGGGTCGAGCGCCCAGGCAATACCCGACTTCTGCGGAAGTACCAACAGATCACGGTCACCGACATGGACCAGAGCGGGCGGCGCCGACAAGTCGAAGTCCGGTCCCAGCGCGTTCGGACACGCGGATTTCGCACCGCTGTTCTGTTGACATCCCAACGTCCAGACGTCGTCGGGGGTCAGCTGTCGCGACCATTTCAGGGCACCGGTGTTTATGTCCAGCGCCAGAACCGCATCCGTGGTGGCCTGCACCGGATTCGCATAGCCGTTGCCCGTGGCAACGTAAACGAGCCGCCGCTTACTGTCGATTGTTGGTACCGACCAGATACCGCCGCCGGCCGGCCCGTACGCGGGAGTGCCGTCCCGGCTCGCAGGACGCGGCGAGCTCTCGCGCACGGTGTAGGTTTTCCAGATGAGATTGCCGGTGCTGGCGTCGAGCGCGGAGACACTGCCGCGGAATGTGCAGCAGGGGTATCCGGCGAAGCCTCCCATAGCTTCTTCATTCAAGCCCTGCACGGGTACGAACACCCGAGTGCCATCGAAAGCCACAGAGCCGGTGATCGCGGCGGAAGCGTGCGTGTCGACTTTGCGTACCCAGATCTCCCGGCCGGTCTGCGCATCCACGGCATACGCATTGGCCTTGCGATCACCGAAATACAACGCCAGGCCGGGATTGCCGGATGCGTCACGGTATTGGCCCACTACAACCGCGGTGGGAATACCCGCCAGTGCCTTGTAGGTCCAGTAACGACAACCCGTATGCGGGTTGAGCGCGTAGACGTGTCCGTTCTCGCTCGGCGCGAACAGTCGACCACCGACGACAGTCGGCTGCGGCCGTGCGCTCATGACGTTCGAAAAACCGAACGCCCATTTTAGCTGTAGTCGGGGCAGGTCCTCGGCTGTCAGCTTTCCCTGTGCCTTGGGTTGGAAGCGGGTGTTGGCGGGTCCGTTGCCCCAGCCATTCCAGCTCGGGTTGGCCTGCGGATCGCCCATGACCAACTGCTCGGTGCACAGATTGGTCTCGATGTCATCCGGGGCGGCCACGGCGGGCCCGAAATCGCGGCCGTTCGCGGCCTCACCGCCCGCTCCCTGCTGCGGCTGCGGCGCCGGCGTCGCACCCCACGACAGGCGCGGAACACAGATCGAGCCCACCAGGGCCAGGACGATGACACACACACTCCCAAATCGAATCACTAGCTCATTTCCTCGACCAAGACGCCCATTCTGGCGAAACCACAGATACGTAGGCTCGACAACATCTCTTCAGACCGGGTAGCGGACAGCGGCCACGGGGCCTCACAATAGCTGTCTGACGTTTTCGCATCGGGAGAGGCTATTGGAGCCGATCATTTCGGTCTCGCAACTCACGAAGACCTATAAAACCGGGTTCCAGGCGCTCAAGAGCGTGGATCTCGAGATCCGGCGCGGCGAGATCTTCGCGCTGCTCGGTCCGAACGGTGCCGGCAAGACCACCCTGATCAGCATCATCTGCGGCCTCGTCAACCCGACCAGCGGTGTCGTCAAGGCCGACGGCCACGACATCATCCGCGACTTCCGCGCGGCCCGCTCGAAGATAGGTCTCGTGCCGCAGGAACTCTCCACGGATATGTTCGAGACGGTTTGGGACACGGTGAGCTTCAGCCGCGGGTTGTTCGGTAAAGCGCCCAACCCTTCTTATGTCGAGAAGGTGCTGCGCGACCTGTCGCTGTGGGACAAGAAGGACACCAAGATCAGGGCGCTCTCCGGCGGTATGAAGCGCCGTGTGATGATCGCGAAGGCACTGTCGCACGAGCCGCAGATCCTGTTCCTCGATGAGCCCACCGCGGGGGTCGATGTGGAGCTGCGCAGAGCCATGTGGGAGATGGTCCGCTCGCTGCGCGAGAATGGTGTCACGATCATTCTCACCACTCACTACATCGAGGAGGCCGAGGAGATGGCGGACCGGATCGGTGTCATCAACAAAGGCGAGCTCATTCTGGTCGAGGACAAGGCGGCGTTGATGGCGAAGCTCGGTGAGAAGAAGCTCACCCTTCACCTGAAGCGGCCGCTCACAGCGCTGCCGTCCCAGCTCGCCGATCGGCAACTGACCCTCTCGCCCGAGGGCAACGAGCTCGTCTACACCTTCGACGCCCAGAGCGACCGAACCGGTATCGATGTGCTTCTGCGGCGCCTCGCCGAGCACAGCATCGACTTCAAGGACCTGCAGACGAGCGAGAGCTCCCTGGAGGAGATCTTCGTGAATCTCGTGAGGTCGAGCTCTTGAACGTCCACGCCATTCGCGCGATCTACGGGTTCGAGCTGGCCCGCACCTGGCGCACGCTCATGCAGAGCATCGCGGCCCCGGTGATCTCGACTTCTCTTTATTTCATCGTCTTCGGCGGGGCCATCGGCTCGCGCATGGTCGCCATAGATGGGGTGAGCTACGGTGCCTTCATCGTACCGGGGCTCATCATGCTGTCGGTTCTCACGGAGAGCGTTGCCAACGGCGCGTTCGGCATCTACATGCCGAGGTTCTCCGGAACCATCTACGAGCCCCTCTCGGCGCCCATCGCCGTGCCCGAGATCGTCATCGGTTATGTAGGGGCTGCGGCGACCAAGTCCGTCATCCTCGGCACCATCATTCTGTGTACGGCGCGGCTGTTTGTCTCATTCTCCGTGGCGCACCCCCTGTGGATGCTGGTTTTCCTGGTGCTCACCTCCGTCACCTTCAGCTTCTTCGGATTTCTCATCGGCCTGTGGGCCGACGGGTGGGAGAAACTGCAGATCGCACCGATGTTGATCGTGACGCCACTGACGTTCCTGGGGGGCAGCTTTTATTCGATCAGCATGTTACCGCCGGTGTGGCAGAAGGTTGCCTTGTTCAACCCGGTCGTCTACCTGGTGAGCGCCTTTCGCTGGAGCTTCTACAGCGTCTCCGACGTCAACGTCGCGGTCAGCTTCGGCATGACGGTCGTGTTCCTGGTGTTGTGCATGCTCGTCGTGCGCTGGATCTTCCGCACGGGATACAACATCAAAGCCTGAGCGCGCGCCAGTCGCTTTGCGCGGCGTCGGTCGCGTAGGGCGGCGTCAGCCCCGTAGCGCAAAAAAGGCCGCGAGGGTCGCTGCCGCGGTCGCGAGATGCCCGCGCAGGATCTCAACCGCCCGCGGGCAATCGCGCGCCCTGGCCGCGGCCAACATGTCCCGGTGATCCTCCTGGGACATGTGCTCGCGTCCCTTGGCCGCGAGGTGAAAGCGCAGATACCGGTCGAAGGAGGACAACTGACTCTCTGTCAGGGCGAGCAGTTTCGGATGAGGCGCCGCTTCGTACAGGGTCATGTGAAAGCGGCGATTCAGCTCGCCCATGCGGCCGGGGTCTTCCTCCGCATCCATATCATTCAGTAGATCAGCGGCCCGGCCAAATTCGACCTCCGTGAGATGAGGAATCGACAGAGTGAGCGCGGCCGGCTCCAGCGCCATACGGATCGCGTAGGTGTCGGCCGCATCAGCCGCAGAGATCTCGGTAACGACGGCGCCCTTGTGGGGCACGAAGTCCAACAACGCCTGCGCTTCCAACTGCCGGAGCGCTTCGCGGACCGGCATCCGGCTCACCCCGAAGGCGGCGGCGAGGTCTTCCTGCCTCAACGGCGTACCGCCGGCGAGACGGCCGGAGAGGATCGCCGCACGCAACGTAGCCTCCACGAAAGCTGTGGCCGTGCGGTGCCGACCACCCGCTTCCGCGATCACCGCGGCCAGCTCAGTCAGACCATTCATCCAATATCCAATTGAACATTGGATCCAATTCTGACAGGATCAGGGGGACCTGTCACTCCCAAGGGCCCGGATCCCCGCGCGTTCCCATGACTCCCCCGCGTGCTCTCATGACCGATCGGCCTTCTCTCGTGCAACCCGTTACGGCCGGGCTTCTGGCAGCGGTAGTCGGCTTCGCCAGCGCCTTTGCGGTGGTTCTGACGGGCCTGGCAGGCGCCGGCGCCAGTCCTGCGCAGGCGGCCTCTGGGCTCCTGGCCCTGTGCGTTGGCCAGGGGCTGCTGACGATCGTCCTGAGCCTCCGCTGGCGCCAGCCGATTAACATAGTGTGGTCAACGCCAGGGGCGGCCTTACTCGTGGGCGCCGGTTTGCCGCACGGCAGCTTCGGAGTTGCGGTAACCGCGTTTCTCCTCACGGGGGTGCTGATTCTGACCGCTGGTCTGTGCCGGCCGCTGGCGCGAGCGGTGGCGGCTATCCCCCTGTCCCTGGCGAGCGCCATGTTGGCCGGCGTGCTGATGGAGCTATGCCTCGCGCCGGTCCAAGCGGTAGCCCATCTGCCGACGTTGGCGCTACCGATCGTGATCGCGTGGGCGTTGGGTTGGAGTTTCGCGCGGCGCTATGCGGTACCCATCGCGGTACTCGTCGCGGCCGTCATGATCGTGTCGACGACGCAAATTTCGACAAGCGCGATGTCTCTCGCCTGGCCGCACCCGCAGCTCGTGCCTCCCGGGCTCGATCTGGTGCGAGCGGCCGGCATCGCCATCCCAATGTTCATTGTCACCATGGCCTCGCAGAACGTACCCGGTCTGGCCGTCCTGCGGGGTAACGGTTACGACGTGCCGGTCGGGAAGGTATTCGTCACGACAGGGTTGGGAACACTCGTTGTCGCGCTCTTCGGCGGTCATGCCATCAACCTATCGGCGATTACCGCGGCGTTGTGTGCAGGCCCCGAGGCAGATGCCGATCCGGCGCGACGTTACATCGCCGCCGTGGCGGCTGGCGCGTGTTATATAGCGTTAGGTCTGTGCGCGGGTTTCGCGGCCGTGCTCATCGCCGCCTCACCTCCGCTTCTCATCCAGGCAGTGGCTGGACTCGCTCTGCTGGGAAGCCTCGCCGCGGCGTTGGGCAGTGCCCTCGCAGACGAGAATTACCGGCTCGCCGCAATCACGACTTTCGTTACGACCGCGTCCGGTATCAGCATCGGCGGTATCGCCGGCGCGTTCTGGGGGCTCATCGCGGGCGGCCTCATGTTGCTTTTGGACCCGGCGCACCGGAGGCGGCGCGCAGTACCGAGCGCGCAGAGCGCGGCGCCAGGATAGCTTGGCGGAACGCGCACCACTCGTGTAAGCGGATCGCGGACGTTACTCTCGCAACCCCGGAGGACTGAGAGGCGGAACGCTATACTCCTCGCCACTGACAGGTTACTGCTGTGTGGGGGGAGATATGAAGAGCCAGGAGGCGGGCGCGGTCGTTCTGCTGAGAGTCATCACGGTGTTGAGCGTGTTGGCGTTACCGCCGGCATTCGCCAAGGGCGGCGATAGTGCAGTGTCATGCACTTCGCTGACCAGTGTGAAGATTTTCAGAGACACGACGATCACCACGGCGCGCATGATCGGAGCCGACACCAAGACCCAAACACCGGCATTCTGCGAAGTGACCGGAGTCGTTACACCCGCGCGGAACTCTCACATCACCGTCGTGTACCGCTTGCCGGAGTCCTGGAACGGCAAGCTGGTCGGACTGGAGAATGTGAGGCAGGCGACCGGACCGAAAGCGCCGGCACTCGATGCGAGCCTGCGGTTATTCCTGCTGTCGGGGGTGTATCATTGTCGGGGAGGACCGGGAGCGGATGGTTTCGACTCGCTCGCCGCCCTGGACCGGTGGGTGGAGTCGGGGCGCGCGCCTGACGACATGATTGCGACACGAGAGGATGGCAAGCTGTCGCGACCGCTATGCCAGTACCCAACACTGGCCCGCTACAAGGGCAGTGGCGACCCGGCGGCCGCGAGCAGCTTCGAATGCAGGTAAGCAATGCTTGAGCTCGTCATCGATCAGCGCCGCCGCGACCTGGGCGGCTTCGAGGTTGGCCGGGTGCTGCCGTACCCGCGGCGGCGGATGGTCGGGCCGTTTATTTTCTTCGATCACCTGGGACCTGAGACCCTGCAAAGCGGGATCCCGAGGAGCGTCGATGTCCGACCACACCCGCACATCGGACTCTCGACGGTCACGTACCTGTTCGATGGCGAGATCATGCATCGTGACAGTGTCGGCTCCGAGACGGCGATCCAGCCAGGCGAAGTCAACTGGATGGTAGCCGGCCGCGGCATCACCCACTCGGAGCGATTCGAGAAAGCGCGTGCGCAGGGCGATAACCTGCACGGCATCCAATCGTGGGTCGCTCTCCCGACACAGGATGAGGAAACGACACCGGAATTCGCCCACTATGGCCGCGACGAGCTGCCAACCTTCGAGTCGGGCGGCCTGTCGATGCGACTCATCGCCGGCGCGGCTTTCGGCGTCAAGTCTCCCGTCAAGACCCACTCGCCGATGTTCTATCTCCACTGGACGTTGGCACCCGGAACGACGGCACAACTGCCGCGCGAGTATTCCGAGCGCGCCGTGTATGTCGTTTCGGGTCGGATCGAGGCCGCAGGCCAAGCTTTCGAGCCGGGGCGCATGCTGGTGTTCGCGAAGGGCGCGGATGTCGTTCTGACGGCCACCGCACCAACAGTGGTCATGGCGCTGGGCGGCGAATCCGTGGGCGAGCGTCACATCGAGTGGAACTTCGTCTCCTCGTCACAGGAGCGCATCGAGCAGGCAAAGGCGGACTGGCGCGCCGGCCGGATGAAACTACCGGATTTAGACCACGCTGAATTCATTCCGCTGCCCGCCGCCCCCCCGGCACCGCCTTCGTCGCCGTTGTAACCTCAGCGGCCGATACCATGCACACCGCGGCGTGCGAGGTCGGCAAGAAATGCGTCCTTCTCACGCGGCGAGATCAGCAGCACCCGTCCTGCTCCGTATTCGATACGCAACCGGTCGAAAGACAGGGCGGGACCGGAGCGGATGTCCCGGGTGGGCTGTACCGAGCGGATTTCACGCAGAGGAACCGACCAGTGAAACGGGCCACTGCGGACCTCCAGGGTGGTG
Organism: Steroidobacteraceae bacterium; assembly: GCA_035566815.1. GTDB lineage: Bacteria > Pseudomonadota > Gammaproteobacteria > Steroidobacterales > Steroidobacteraceae > 13-2-20CM-66-19. Next base: position 19,620 of record DATMQL010000181.1, read on the forward strand.
GCATCAATCACATAGTAGGTCCCCAGCAACGTCCATACGCAAAGCGCGAGGCAAATCAAAGACGCCACGTGCACAGCCACGGCGGCGTCATGATTGCGATCGGGAAGCGTGACGCTGGCCACCACCAGCACGACGACCGCCAACCCCGTCACCAACCCGATCTTGCCATCGACTTTCGACCGGTAGGTTCGCTGCATCGACATAGGGAACTCCGGATGGCCCAGCAAGTTATGTATCCCCCATGACCGTTCTCCACGTCAACCACAAGACCACCTACGTCTACAAAAAGCCGGTGGAGTTCGGTGAGCATCGCCTGATGTCCCGTCCGCGGGACAGTCACGACCTGCGGCTCCTCGATACGACCCTGGTGATCGATCCACCCGCCAGCGCGATCCGCTGGATCCACGACGTCTTCGGCAACTCCATCGCCATCGCAACCTTCAGTCAGCCGGCGCAGCGCCTGGTGTTCGAATCTGGATTTCGCGCGGAGCACTTCCCGACCGAGGCGCGCGCGGTCGAGATCGAAAGCTACGCCCAGAAGTTTCCCTTCAACTATTCGGCGGATGACGCCCAGGACCTGGCGCACACCCGCGACCGGCACTACCCCGACCCGGAGCACCGGATCGACACCTGGGCGAAAGACATCCTCGAGGAAACCGAAGGCGGTGCAACGCTCCCGGTGCTGTCGGCGATGACCAAAGCGATCAAACAGCGGTTCGAATACGCGGAGCGCGATGCGGTCGGGGTGCAAACGCCCCTCGAGACGCTCGAGTTGGGAAGCGGCAGCTGCAGGGATTTCGCCGTATTCATGATGGAAGCGGCCCGCAGCCTCGGGCTGGCGGCGCGCTTCGTTTCGGGTTACCTCTACGACGAAGCTCTCGTCGGCGCCCCGAGCGGCCTCGTCGGCGGCGGCTCAACCCACGCCTGGACGCAGGTCTTTCTCCCGGGAGCAGGGTGGGTCGAATTCGATCCCACCAATGCACTCATTGGCGGTCGTAATCTCATCCGCGTAGCCGTGGTCCGCGACGCATCGCAGGCGGCGCCCCTCATCGGAAGTTACGGCGGCGCCCCGGAGGACTTCGTCTCTCTGACGGTCGAAGTGCGGGTCGCCGCCGAATAACCTCAGTTGAATTCGAGCGCCTTGCCGTCGCGCTTGTAAACGACGCCCTCCTTCATGACGA
>DATMQL010000182.1:0-9013 GCA_035566815.1 Steroidobacteraceae bacterium
ATTCGTCGACTTCGACGAAGACATCCAGGTGAAGGACCTGGTGAACGCCTGCCAGGAAGGGTTCGACAGCAGTGAGCTGCTGAAGCGCTTCTCCACGATCGGGATGGGGCCGAGCCAGGGTAAGCATTCCAACATGAATGCACTGCGGATCCTGGCCAAGGTCCGTGGTGAGCCCATCGGGAGCCTGGGCACGACTACGGCCCGTCCGATGTTCCATCCGGTGCCCCTCTCGCATCTGGCCGGCAGACGATTTTTCCCGGAGCGGCGTACGCCGTTGGATTCGGAACATGTGGTGCTCGGCGCGGTGTGGATGCCCGCCGGCAATTGGCGCCGTCCGGAGTACTACGCGGTTGCCGGCAAATCCCGCGAGGAGGCGATTGCGGACGAAGTGCGGGCCGTGCGCTCACAGGTCGGCGCGATCGATGTCGGCACGCTGGGCAAGATCGAAATACACGGACCCCATGCCGTGGAATTTCTCGAGCGCGTCTATACCGCCCGCTTCGCGAATCTGAAAGTGGGTATGACCCGTTACGGAGTCATGCTCGACGAAAGCGGTGTTGTGATCGATGACGGTGTGATCGCCCGACTGGGCCCCGAATCGTTCTACTTCACGACCACGACCGGAAACTCGGCGACCCTGTTCCGCGAGTTCGGACGGCTGGCGACCTGGTGGGGGTTGCAGGTAGGCCTGGTGAATCTCACCGGACATTACGCCGCATTCAACCTGGCGGGTCCGGCAGCGCGCACGGTTCTGCGGCAGCATACGGATATCGATCTGTCCGACGCGGCATTTCCCTATCTCGCCGTTCGAGAGGCCCTGGTCGCGGGTGCGCCGTGCCGGATCATGCGTGTCGGCTTCGTCGGCGAGTTGGGTTATGAGATTCACCTACCGGCCGAACACGCGGTGGATGTCTGGCGTGCGCTTCTGGCTTCGAGCTCGGCGTCCCGAGTCAAGCCCTTCGGCGTCGAGGCCCAGCGCATGTTGAGGCTCGAGAAGGGGCACATCATCGTCGGTCAGGACACGGACGGCGTCACGAACGCGCTCGAGCTCGATATGCCGTGGGCGCTCAAGATGGATAAGCCGTTCTTCGTGGGCCAGCGCAGCCTGCGGATCCTGGAGAAGCAGCCGCGACGGCAAACGCTGGTAGGCTTCACTTTGCCGCAGCCCTCGCCCGGCGAGATTCAGCCCCGTCCGAAGGAGTGCCACCTGGTGATCGACGGCACTCAGATCGCCGGCCGGGTGACCAGTGTCGGCTGGTCACCCACCCTGGCCCGCTGTATCGGCCTGGCACTCGTGACTCCCGCGGTCGCCGCAGGCAAACAGTTCAGAATCCGAATCGAGGCGGGCGCCGAGATCACTGCGGATATTGCGCGGCCGCCGTTCTACGATCCCGCCGGTGAACGGCAACGGCTGGGAGACTCGACGTGAGGCGCTCGCCCCTCGAGCCCGCGCTGCTGAAATTCCCACACGTGGCGTCCGGTCGGGAGCAGGCCGCCCTGCGGCTCGACGATCTTTCCCAACAGCCGCGGTTTGGTTGCAAGGGGCCGGGGGCGGAGCAGTGGCTCACAGCCGCTGGTTATCGCGTGCCACGCGATCCCAATAGCGCCGTGCTCGACTCGGCGGGAGTCCTGGTTGCGCGGCTCGCAACGTCCGAGTTTCTCATCGAGGCGGTGGACGGCGGGTCCGAGCGAGTCGAGACCACGCTGCGGCAGTTGGCTGCATCTTCGCGTCCCGGTAACGTCTATCCTGTGACACGCCAGGATATGGTCGTTGGCATCCAGGGCCCCGGGATTCAGACACTGCTCAGACAGGTCTGCAGTGTCGACTTCGTTCCTTTGTTTGAATCGTGCGGACCTGCCGAGGGTCCGGTCTGTCTCACATCGATGGTGGGTGTTGGCGTCGTGGCCTGGCCGCGACGGACCGAGAGCGGCTCGACTCTCAGAGTCTGGCTCGACCCCAGCTTTGCACATTACTTCTGGACGACGCTGCTCGAAGTCGGGCGCGGCGTCGGCACTATGGTCATCGGGAGCAACACATGACACCGGACGAGGCCAGGAAATTCTTCAATGAGCACCAGACCCGCTATCTGCTGGCGCAGTTCGTGGACATCCACGGCGCTGCCAAGGCGAAAGCGGTGCCGGTCGAGCACTACGACATGGTGGTCGGCGATGGCGCCGGCTTCGCGGCTTTCGCGGTGTGGGGACTGGGATTAGGACCGCACGGGCCCGACTTCATGGGTGTCGGTGACCCCACCACCATCTGTGACTTGCCCTGGATGCCCGGGTTTGCCCGGATCGCGTGCGACGGTCACGTCAACGGCCAGCCGTATCCTTTTGACTCGCGTGTCGCGCTCAAGAATCAGCTGCGGCGCTTCACCGAGCGCGGCTATACCCTGTTTACCGGCATCGAGCCGGAGTTCATGCTGCTGCAACGGACACCGGACGGGAAGCTTGCGCCGTTCGATCCGACCGACACCGCGGACAAGCCCTGCTACGACTACAAGGGTCTGGCACGCGTCAGCGGTATTCTCGACGATCTGTCGCGCCATCTGCGTGCCGTCGGTGTCGATGTGTACCAGATCGACCACGAGGACGCGAACGGCCAGTTCGAAATCAACTTCACTTACGCCGATGCGTTGAAGTCCGCCGACAACATGATCCTGTTCAAGATGGCCGCCAGCGAGATCGCCAAGAAACATGGTGCCATCGCGACTTTCATGCCCAAGCCGTTCTCGAACCGGACGGGCACCGGGGCGCACTTTCACCTGTCCATCGGCACGAAGGACCAGAAAAACGCCTTCTACGACAAGAGCGACAAGCGTGGGCTGGGATTGAGCCAGCTCGGGTATTGGTTCCTGGGCGGGCTCCTCGAGCATGCGCGCGCCCTCTCCGGGATTTGCGCGCCCACGGTGAATTCCTACAAGCGGCTCGTCGTGGGCCGCTCGTTGTCAGGTGCGACCTGGGCTCCCGCTTATATCACCTACGGCAACAACAATCGTACGGCCTGCGTCCGCATTCCGTTCGGTCGCATCGAGCTGCGGCTGCCGGATGGCGCGGCGAATCCGTATCTCGCGACGGCCGCACTGGCCGCCGCGGGATTGGACGGCATCGAGCGGCGCCTGGATCCGGGTGAACCGCTCAATGTGAACCTGTATGAATGGTCGGAGCAGCAGATTCGCGAGCGCGGCATTGGCCTGTTGCCGCAGTCTTTGCACGAAGCGATGGATGCCCTGGCGGCGGACGAGGTCGTCAAGGCGGGTATCGGCAACGACCTGGCCGCGGAATTCATCCGGTTGAAGCGCATGGAATGGATCGAGTACTCCCGCCACGTGAGCGAGTGGGAGAGCCAGCGTTATCTAGAGATGTTTTAGGAGGCATCGCCATGTGCGGAATCGTTGGTTTGCTGTTGAAAGCCCCGTCGCTGCGGCCACGGCTGGGGGAGTTCATGGTTCCCATGCTGGTGGGAATGACCGAGCGCGGACCCGATTCCTCGGGCATGGCGGTTTTTTCGGAGTCGGTGGCGGAGGGGCGTCGCAAGCTCAGCCTGTATTGCGCCGATCCCGACTTCGACTGGCCCCGTCTGCAGCGCTCGTTGCTGGAGCTCTTGGGCGATGCGTCTTTCGAGACGAAGGCCAATCACTGCATCGTCACGACACGCGCCGACGAGGCGAAGATTCGTGGTTGGCTTACCAGGGAATATCCAGCCGTCCACGTGCTGAGTGTCGGTCGCAGTATCGATCTCTACAAGGATCTCGGTTTGCCCTCTGAGGTAGCCGATCGCTACAACTTCGCCCGGATGAGCGGCACGCATCTCGTCGGTCACACGCGCATGGCGACCGAATCGGCGGTCACTCCCGAGAACGCCCATCCCTACACGGCCGGGGAGGACTGGTGCCTGGTGCACAACGGATCGCTCGCCAATCCCGGCAGCCTGCGGCGCAAGCTCGAGAAGCTCGGTGAGCGATTCGAAAGCGACTGCGATACCGAAGGGGCGTGCCGTTACCTGCACTGGCGCCTCAGCTCCGGAGATGACCTGGAGACCGCGCTCGAGCACGCATTCCGCGACTTCGATGGTTTCTTCACATTCCTGATGGGCACCCGGGACAAGCTGGCGCTGGTACGCGATCCGTTTGCCTGCAAGCCCGCGGTGGTGGCCGAGACCGACGAATACGTCGCCATCGCCTCGGAGTTCCGCTCTCTGGCCCACTTGCCCGGCATCAAACACGCCAATGTGTTCGAGCCCAAGCCGGCGGAGGTTTATGCATGGTCAGTGCAATGAAGGAGGCGGGTCGCCGTGTCGTCTTCGATCTCGAGCGGCAGACCGTGCGCGATCTCAACCAGTTTCTGCACGGTGATCTGGGCGGCGTCGACGAAGTTGCCGTCGAGAACCCTGATGGCGCGCACAACATCGCGGTTGGACTCAACGCACCGGTCCGGGTCGATATCGACGGCCACGCGGGTTATTACGCCGCCGGCATGAACAAGGAGGCGACCGTCGTCGTACACGGTAACGCCGGCCCCGGTCTCGGGGAAAACATGATGTCGGGTCGCGTCGAAGTGAGTGGGTTCGCGAGCGGGGGCGCGGGGGCGTCAGCTCACGGGGGCCTGTTGATCATTCGCGGCGACGCCGGCCTGCGGTGCGGTATCTCTCTCAAAGGCGGCGACATCGTGGTCGGTGGCGACGTGGGCAGCTTTTCAGCGTTCATGGCGCAGGCCGGCCGCATGGTTGTCTGTGGCGATGCCGGCGACGGCCTCGGCGATTCTTTGTATGAAGCCGTGATCTATGTTCGCGGCGAGATCCGCTCGCTCGGCGCCGATGCCCGCATCGAGCCCATGACCGACAAGGACCTCAGCGCGGTCCGCGAGCTCCTGGCGGCCGCGGACATCGACCATCCTCCAGGGGATTTCAAACGTATCGCTTCCGCCCGGTCGCTTTACCATTGGAACGCGGACGCCAACCAGACTTACTGACGGACCGAAGATTGACTGACGGACCCAGATTGACCGATGGAAAGACAGAGGATTGACATGACCACACCGGCCGCCAGTGACTCCAACGAGCCCCCTGCGGGGTGCAGCCCCCTTGCAGGGAGCAGCCCGCCCGAGAATCTGCAACTCGAGGAGAGCGCGAGTTTCGATCGCCAGGTCATTCACTACATTCAACGCGCAGCCGCAACCGGCCTGTACGAAATCCGCGGACTGGGCGCCAAACGCCGCCTGCCGCATTTCGACGACCTGGTGTTTCTGGGCGCGTCGTTGTCACGCTACCCGCTCGAGGGCTACCGCGAGAAATGCTCTTCGACCACGATCCTGGGCACGCGCTTTGCGAAGCGCCCGATCGAGCTTGCCATGCCCATTACCATCGCCGGCATGAGCTTCGGGGCACTTTCCGCGAATGTGAAGGAAGCCCTCGGGCGGGCTGCCACGGAGTTGGGGACGTCGACCACGACCGGCGACGGTGGCATGACTCCGGAGGAGCGACGCTCCTCCAAGACACTGGTCTACCAGTGCCTGCCGTCGCGATACGGATTCAATCCGGACGACGTCCGCAAAGCGGATGCCATTGAGATCGTCATCGGCCAGGGCGCCAAGCCGGGCGGCGGCGGCATGCTGTTGGGACAGAAAGTGAGCCCGCGCGTTGCCGCGATGCGCACACTCCCGGAGGGTGTGGATCAGCGCTCGGCGTGCCGACATCCCGACTGGACCGGCCCCGACGACCTCACGATCAAGATCAAGGAGTTGCGCGAGATCACGGACTGGCAGACGCCTATCTACGTGAAGGTTGGGGCGACGCGTGTGTTTCATGACGTGAAGCTTGCGGTCCACTCCGGCGCGGATGTCGTTGTCGTCGACGGCATGCAGGGTGGCACCGCGGCGACCCAATGGGCTTTCATCGAGCACGTCGGCATTCCCAGTCTCGCCGCCGTCCGGCAGGCTGTTGACGCGCTCGAGGATCTGAACAAGAAAGATGAGGTGCAACTCATCGTGTCTGGGGGTATCCGCACCGGTGCCGACGTGGCGAAAGCTCTCGCCCTGGGCGCGGATGCGGTCTCTATCGGACAGGGCGTCCTGGTCGCACTGGGTTGCAACTCCGCTAGCTACGTCCAGGATGGCAAGCATGTTTCGGCCGAGGCGGACTACAGCAAGCTCGGCACCGCTCCCGGCTTTTGCCATCATTGCCAGACGGGCAAGTGTCCGGTCGGCGTCACGACGCAGGACCCCGTGCTCGAGCAAAGGCTGCAGCCGGTGGTAGGCGCCCGGCGCGTGCGTAATTATCTGAAGACGCTCAACATGGAGCTGACCATGATTGCGCGGGCCTGCGGCAAGCAGGACGTGCATCATCTCGAGCGCGAGGATCTGGCCGCGCTGACGATCGAGGCGGCGGCGATGGCGAGGATACCGTTGGCCGGGACTTCGTGGATTCCCGGCCACGGCTCGTCACTCGACTGATGGTTTCACGAACGAATATGGCACGACACGGGGGATGATTTATGGCGCGCGATCCTAAACACGACGTTCTGTTTCAGCCGATCAAGATCGGCCCCAAGGTCCTGCGCAACCGGTTCTACCAGGTGCCGCACTGTATCGGCGCCGGCTCCGACCGGCCCGGCTTCCAGGCCGCGCACCGCTCGCTCAAGGCCGAAGGCGGCTGGGCCGGAATCAACACCGAATATTGCTCGATTCATCCCGAGTCGGATGACACGCATCGCTTGTCGGCGCGCATCTGGGACGCCGGCGACGTGCGCAATCTGCGCGCCATGACCGACTACATTCACAAGTACAACTCGCTCGCCGGCGTCGAGCTGTGGTACGGCGCTTCGCACTCGCCAAACATGGAGTCGCGGGCGACTCCGCGGGGCCCGAGCCAGTACGCCTCCGAGTTCGAGACGCTCACCTACTGCAAAGAGATGGATCTCGACGATATCAACCAGGTGCAGCAGTACTACGTGGACGCGGCGCTCCGCTCACGCGATGCGGGCTTCGACATCGTTTATGTCTACGGCGCGCACTCCTACCTGCCGCTGCAGTTTCTTTCCCCCTATTACAACAAGCGCAAGGACAAGTACGGCGGCTCGCTCGAGAACCGGGCTCGCTTCTGGCTCGAGACGCTCGAGAAAGTCCGTAAAGCGGTCGGCAAAGACTGTGCTATCGCCACGCGTTTCGCCGTGGACACGCTGTATGGCGAGGCGGGTGTTGAAGCGGAGCGCGACGGCGTGAAATTCGCGGAGCTCGCCGATCCACTCGTCGACCTTTGGGATATCGACGTGGGTGATATCGCCGAGTGGGGCGAGGACGCGGGCCCCTCGCGTTTTTATCTGCAGGGGCACCAGGTTCCCTGGACGAAAATCATCAAGCAGGTGGTGAAGAAGCCGGTTCTCGGTGTGGGCCGGTTCACGGACCCCGAGAAAATGACGGAGATTGTCACGAAGGGTTTCGCGGACATCATCGGTGCCGCCCGTCCTTCGATTTCCGATCCGTGGCTGCCGAAGAAGATCGAGGAAGGTCGCTACGATGACATCCGTGTCTGTATCGGTTGCAACGTCTGTATTTCGCGCTGGGAGATCGGCGGCCCACCGATGATCTGCACCCAGAATGCAACCGCCGGTGAGGAATATCGCCGTGGCTGGCATCCGGAGAAATTCCCGAAAAAGACTTCCGACGACTCCGTACTGGTCGTGGGCGCAGGTCCCTCCGGAGCCGAGTGCGCCCGGGTCCTGATGGAGCGCGGCTACACCGTTCACCTGTATGATACGGCTGCGAAAATCGGCGGCCATCTCAACACGGTGGCGACGCTGCCCGGACTCGGCGAATGGAGCTATCACCGCGACTATCGCGAGCTGCAGATCGGCAAGCTGGTGAAGAAGAACAAACAGTCGCAGGTGGCGTTGGGCCAGAAGCCCATGACCGCTGCCGCGGCTCTCGCCTATGGCGCGGAGAAAATCGTCGTCGCCACCGGCTCCTCCTGGAACACCGACGGCACGAACTGCCTGACTCATGATCCGATTCCCGGTGCCGATGCGTCCAAGCCCGACCAGCTCACGCCGGAACAGGTCATGGAGGGCAAGAAGAAAATCGGCAAGCGGGTCGTGATTCTCAACGCGGATACCTACTTCATGGCCCCGAGTCTGGCCGAGAAGCTGGCGAACGCGGGTCACGAGGTCACGATCGTGACGGGCGTGCACCTGGCGAACTACATGCACTTCACGCTCGAGTACCCGAACATGATGCGGCGTCTGCACGAGCTGCACATCAAGGAGCTGCATAACACCTTCTGCTCGAAGGTCGAGGCGGGCCGGCTCGAGATCTACGACATCTGGGGTGACGGCTCGAAGCGTTCGTATCGCGGTCCGGGTGTGTCGCCTCGCGATGCCAACAAGACCCATCGTTGGATCGATTTCGACTCGCTGGTGCTGGTCACCGGTCGTCACTCCAACGATACCTTGTACAAGGAGTTGAAGGCCGCGCAGGCGAAGTGGGCGGAAAACGGCGTGAAGGAGGTCTATCTGATCGGTGATGCCGAGGCGCCGCGACTCATCGCCGACGCGACCTTCACCGGCCATCGCCTGGCGCGCGAGATAGAGGAGGCCAACGCGCAGCAGCCGAAGGCCTACAAGCGCGAAGTGGCGGTATGGGGCGTCTCGCATATGCCGGGTGGTAATCCCGAGTTGGAATACCAGTCCTGACGCGTAGACGAGGACCCACGCTGCGATGATCCAGACGGACTCCATCACGCGGGTATTGTTCGAGGATTTCACGCCCTCGGCGATCCGGTTGTTCTACGTGATCGGTTTCGCGGCCATCGGGGTGTTCTGCTACGGCGTGTATGTGCAGGTCAGGAAGTACCGGCGCGGTGTTGCCACCGCCGCCGGTAGCAGCCTCCTGACCCGCTTTGCCGAGATGGTCGGTACGGTGCTGAGTCACAGCACCGTGGCGCGGCGTGACCCGAAGGCGGGCGCCGCGCATCGCCTGATTTTCTACGGCTTTATGCTTCTCTTCATCGGCACGGCGACCA
>DATMQL010000183.1:0-3943 GCA_035566815.1 Steroidobacteraceae bacterium
GACGCCACTCATATTGTCCTTGGCCAGACGATACACAAGCTGGCGTACCGCTTCGAGCCGCATTCCACCCAGAGCATCGGCACCGTAGGGGACCACGATTACCGTGGCCTTGGGCTCGCCGGCTAGCGTCACCCGGCCCACTCCCGCAGCGCCCACCCCTGGTAAAGCCTCAGCCAGCGCCGCCCCCGGGCCGCCCTGGGGTCCTGCAGTCGCCGGATGGCCATGTCCTGACGGCTGGGCGGCCGAGGCGCCCCTGGCACCGTGTTGCTCAGCTACAGCCGTACGGAGCTGCGCGATCTCCGTCTTCACCTCGTTCAGCTGGTTGACGTTCCGCCACCACAGGGTGGTGCTCACCAAGGCGATGGCGAGGGCGGCACTGGCAACGATCCATCCCCAGGGAACCGGGTCTCGCTGCGGCAGCGCCCCCGGAGCGGGCGGCGGCAAAGTCTCGAGCAGCAGCGCGCGAACTTCGGCGGTGATCCGGTCAGTCTGCGTATCGACGCCAGCCACCAGAGCGCGCCGCAGCTCGGCGAATTGCTCTCGCAATGACGCCGTGGTCAATGCCACGGGGGCGTTCGGGTCGGCGGCGGCCGCGATCGCGGCGAGGTCCGGCGGGGGCGGCTGAAACTGCCCGTTCACCCCCGGAGCATTCACGGCCGTGAAGGTGGTTTGCTCCGACCGGCGCCGATCCGTGACCAGGTGCAACTGGTAGAGGACCTTCGAAACGTCCGCCTGTTTGATCTGCTTCGGCAGGACGCCGACCGCGCCCAAAGCACGCGCCTGCCCGAGATACAGCTCGCCCTCCTGGGAGGTGTACATCATGATCGGGATGGTCGCGGTGCGGGGGTTGTTCTTGATGGCCTGCACGGCCTGGAAGCCGTCCATGCCCGGCATCATGTGATCCATGAAGATCACGTCGGGCCGGTGGGTCGCGAGATATTCGATCGCGGACTCCGCATTTTCCGCGTTATCGACGTCGAGCTCGTACTTCTCGAGAATTCGCGCGAGAAACAGGCGCGCGGACTTGGAGTCGTCGACGATCAACGCCCGCTTCACGGCCATGCTGGCTCCCATCCAACACCCAAAGTTACAGTTTGGAGAAAGTGTAGCGCAGAACTGCGCGGGACCTGCGATGTCGCAAGCGGGCGACGAATCAGGAGCCTGTCAGACAGGTTTCCCGGGCATACAGGCCGGCGGGAATCTCAGGCAACGACGCGCGAGGCTTTGGTGGACAGGCGAATGGTGTCGTACAGGTCAGCGAGCCGGCGCGCCATCGAGGCGGATGACCATGTCCTTGCATACGCCCGGCCGCGCTCACCGAGCTCCTTCTGAAGGCCCGGGTCGCGCAGCACCCGAACGACGGCGGCCGCGAACTCGTCCTGCTTCTCTTCGACGACCAGTGCACCGCAACCAGGCTTGAGAATCGAGCGGGTGCCGAGCTCGGCGGTCGAGACAACCGGCGCGCCCTGCGCCATCGCCTCGAGCAGCACCAGTCCCTGGGTTTCGGTGCGCGAGGCGAAAGCAAACACGTTCGCGGCGGCATAACAGTCGAGCAGCCCCGTGTTGCGATCGAGATAGCCCGCGAAGTACACGTCGGCATCCAACTTCAAGCTCGTGACGAGTTGCCGGAGCGACTCCCTGGCGGGCCCCTCACCCGCAATGACCAGCATGGCGTTGGGAATCGTCTGGCGCACCTTCGTGAACACCTGCACCAGAAAATCGATGTTCTTTTCGTGCGCCACCCGCCCGATGTATGTCATCAGCGGGCGCTCGGGCGGTATGCCCGCCTCGGCCCGAAACCGACTGGCGTCCCCGGCGACAAAGCGATCCGCGGGCAAGCCGGTTGGCAGGACGTGAATGGGAGTCGACACCCCGTAGTCCAACAGGATGTCGCGCATGGGGTCGGAGGGGGCGATCAGCCCTTGCACATCGTCGCACTGTGAACGTGTGAAGGCTCGGGCGAGGAACCGGCCGATGCTACGGGGCATCGCCGGAACGTAATGATGGATGTATTCCTCGAAGAACGTGTGATACGTAGCAACGCAGGGGATGTTGGCCCGCTTCGCGAAACGCGCGCCTGCGTAGTGCGCGATGAACGGCGTGTGGATATGAACGATGTCGAATTCATCGCGCGGGAGGGTGTCCAGCGTCCGCGTGAGAGCACCCCAACGCATGCGCCGGTCTTCCGGATCGCGCGGGACGCCTCCCGACGGAACACGCAGCAAGCCGGGCTCATCGTCGGGGCTGGAAGACCCATAGCGGGGTGCAACCAGTACAGTCTCCACGCCACAGTTGGCGAGATCCTGTCGAAAGGTTCGGATCGAGGTCGAGACGCCGTTGACCCGAGGGAAGTAGACGTCCGAGATAAAAAGGACGCGCACGCGTATCAGTGCACCTGTCTCAGGCTAATGAGCAACCAAGTTCAGCCAGCGAGGCGCCGATGGCAGCTCCGGCCAACACGTCCGTCGGATAGTGAAGGCCCAGCACGACACGAGAGCTGGCGATCAACGCCGCAAGCGGCACAAGCACCCACCCCAACTCGGGAAAATGAGCCGTCGCCTGCCACGCGAATGATACTGCGTGCAGCGTGTGGCCCGACGGAAAGCTGTAGCGATCCAGGGGCGCCATGGCCAGGTCGATCGTCGTGTGGGTGATGAACGGCCGCTCGCGCACGAAGATCTTCTTGAGGAACTTATAGAGCGCGACGCCGAGAACCCCGGTCAGCGCCATGACGATTGCCGGCTTGACGGCAGGCGCCCCGTAGAGCAGAGGAAGCAGAGCTAGCAGGACGTACCAGATGACGCCGTCGCCCAGCCGGCTGGCGATCCGGAATACCCGGCGCGGCAACGGAAACGACGCGCCTCGATTCAGCTTCCTGCAGATGCCGTATTCGGCGGCGTCGACACGCGCCATGAAGGTATTGAAGCCGCTAGCTTTCATCAGCACAGCCTCGTCCCCGGCCACGTCAAACCGGTGACGGAATTGTGAAAGTTTTTTTGCGACAGGCATTTGGCGGGCATTTTGTGAGTCTTGGATCACAAAATGAGCCGAACCGGGTATCGCAGCTTGGGTTATCGGCGGCCGCCCTCGCTTTTTCAGGCTTCAACGCCCGGACGTGCAACGCGCAAACCTAACGGCGGTTCCGCCGGTCGGACTCAAAGAGACCTGGTGGCTTCCAGCACCGCCGCGGAAAAGCGCTCTGCCGCGCCAGGGGCATGGACCAGAAACAGCGACGGCTCGGTCAATTCGAGCTCGAGTAAGGTTGGTGCACCGCCGGCATCCCGGATGAGATCGATACGGGCGTACAAGGGCGTGTCGAAGGGAAGCGCCGCGAGTGCTTCCTCGGCCACCCGCAACTCGTCCGCACCCGGGACCCGCGGGGTAATCCGCTCCTGGGCAAACAGTCCAACCGCCGGCGATCCGGCAACCCCAGGGGGGAGCAACGGGGCCTTACGGATCGCGTGGCTGAATTTGCCCGCGAAATAGATGAGCGCGGTCTCCCCGTCCCGATCCACGCTATCCAGGTAAGGCTGCAACAACACGCTACGTTCGGCATCCAGGAGTCGCCGCGCTTGCGCCACCGCTGGCTCGACTCGGGTCCGAGCGTGGCGCTCGGTGTCACGCGAGTTGGCGCCTACGGACGGTTTGACGACAAACTCCGGACAATCATGCCGCCCCAAAAAGGAATCCAGCGCGCGCTCGGCGCTCTCTCCCGGCTCAACGAAGGTGCTCGGCACGACCGGGACCGGCACGGCGGCTCGAGCGAGCTCGCCCAGGTAGTGCTTGTCCGTGTTCCAGCGGACCACCGAAGGTGGATTCAGCAGAGTCGTGCGACGCGCGGTCGCATCGACCCAGACCAGGAATTCCCGCAGGCGCTCGGTGTAGTCCCAGGTCGAGCGCAACAGGGCGAGGTCGAAAGATTCCCAGTCCACTGTCGGATCGT
>DATMQL010000184.1:0-15853 GCA_035566815.1 Steroidobacteraceae bacterium
CCCCGAATTGAAGCCCTGCACGGTGGCGAAGCGCATGTCGTTGGTATCGAGAGTGTAAGGAACAACGAGATGTGGCACGTTGCGCGGCTGCGCCTCAGTGCCAACCTCGACGTCGGCCCAGTAAGGCAGATCGTCGGCGTATGAGTCCGAGTCGTAGAGCAACCCGCCGTGCTCCACCACGAGGCGGCGGGTGTTAGGACTGTCGCGTCCCGTGTACCAACCCAGCGGAGCGGTACCAAACGTCTCGCGTAAAATCGCGATGGCTTCGGCCATGTGAGCGCGTTCGGTCGCCGCGTCGGCGAGTTGGTAGCTGAGCCACCTTAATCCGTGGCATGCGATCTCGTGACCCAGTTCTTTGAGGGCCGCGGCGACCTCCGGATTGCGCCGAATGGCGACGGCGACCGCGAAGATCGTCAAAGGCAACTGGCGGCGCTCAAAAGTGCGCAGCACACGCCAGACTCCGGCTCTCGAGCCGTATTCGTAGAGCGACTCCATGCTCATGTGGCGCATCGGAAACGGCTGTGCGTTGACGATCTCCGAGAGGAAGACCTCCGAGGCCGGATCGCCGTCCAGCACGGAATTCTCCGCGCCTTCTTCGTAATTCAGCACGAACTGCACCGCTATGCGGGCGCCGCCGGGCCACTGCGGATGCGGCGGATTGCGGCCGTATCCCACCAGGTCGCGCGGATAGTGTGGACTGCTGGACGACATGTGTCGGAAGGGGTGTACCTGAGCGTGTTGCTCGTGAATGTACCGCAATCGCGGCTTACACCGTGAGCTTGCACCATGTTGGGGCTTGGACGTGCCGCGCCACTACTGGCACCATGTGTTGATGCAAATCGAGCTTCATTCGATCGATTTCGTGCCCGAGCACGAGCGTCACGGCCGTGTCCGGGACCAGGGCCCTTTCTGGTTTCTCAGCAATTTTCACTTCTTTGCCATTGCGATTGGCTTTGTCGGACCGAGTCTCGGGCTGTCGCTGGGCGAGACGGCACTGGCGGGAGCGCTGGGCATCGTGATCGGCACGGCGTTCCAGGCGTTTCACGCCTCGCAGGGCGCCGAAATGGGCCTGCCGCAGATGATCCAGTCGCGCGCGCAATTCGGCTATCGCGGCGTGATCGTTCCCTTGGTGGCCACCCTCGTGAGTCTCGTCGGCTACAACGTGGTTTCAACTGTCCTGGTGTCGGCGGGTGCCCAGGCATTGTGGGGCGTGAATCGGGGCGCGATCGCCCTTGGCATGTCGGTCGCGGCCGCTGCACTGGCCATCTGGGGATATGACTGGCTGCACCGGGTGTTCAAGATCCTGTTCTGGATCACCCTGCCGCTGTTCTCGATCCTGAGTCTGGCCATCCTGCTTGGGAAGGCGGGCGGCAGTGCCCATGGGGCAGCCGGTTTCAGCTGGGCGGCCTTCGTGACCCAGGTGGCTTCCGCGGCGAGCTTCAACATCACCGCTGCGCCTTATGTCTCTGACTATTCCCGTTACCTGCCGACTCGGACACCGCGTGGCCAGATCATCCTCAATGTGTTTGCCGGCTCGGCACTGTCGGCGATCTGGCTGATCGTGGTCGGTGCGTGGCTGGCGACCCACCTCGGCGTCGATGACGGCCTGCTGGCGCTCAAACAGGCGGGTGACGTGCTGTTGCCGGGACTGGGCTCGATTCTCGCGGCGGTGTCGATTGCTGCCCTGGTCGCGACCGTGGGTATGAATGCCTACAGCGCCATGCTCACCTTCGTGACGACCGTGGACTCGCTGCGGCCGGTGACCCCGACGCGTAGCCTGCGGGTCGTGGTAATTCTCGGTGTGATGATTGTGTGGATCGCCGTGGCGGTTGGTTTCGGCGGTAACGCCGTCACCTACGTCAACGGCATGCTCGTCATGATGCTGTATTTCCTGATGCCCTGGACCGCGGTCAATCTGATCGATTATTTCTTCTTGCGGCGGGGCCGTTACTCGATTCCGGATCTGTTCCGGCCAGACGGTCTGTACGGGTCCTGGGGAGTTCGCGGTCTGTTTGCTTACGCTGTGGGCTTCATGGTCAGCGTGCCGTTCTTTGTCGTGCCCAATGTCTATACGGGCCCGGTGGCCGCCCGCCTCGGCGGCGTCGATATCGGCTGGCTGGTGAGTGCGCTGGCCGCCTCGGTCACCTACCTGCTCGTGAGCCTGCGTTTCAATGCGGCGGACGAGCGCGTCGTCCCCGTGGCGGCGCAGCTCGTCATGAGTCCGCAAATACCGTCTTCAGGTCCGTAACAGGCTCCTCCCGCTCGAACAGCACCAGGTCGCTCTCGATCTGGTCCAGATGTTTGAGCATTGCCGCCGCGAGTGCTTCGGCGTCGCGCCGCTCGATGAGCTTGATCAGGTTCGCGTGCGCCAGGTGCGAGCAACTGCTCACGTCCGGCCGCTCATAGATGGCGGTGATGAGTGAGGATCGCGCCATCAGCTCGCGCAGGAAGCCGACAATGACCCGATTGCCGACGATCTCCGCCAGCAGGGTGTGGAAGTCGTGCGAGGCCTTGAGCTCGAAGGCCCGATCGGTGCTGCGCTCGCCCTGGCGCTCCTTCTTGATGTGGTCCTTGAGGCGGCGCACGGCCGCCTCATCCGCCGTACGGACAATTTCCGGAGCCAGGGCAACTTCGATCACCCGACGGGCAGCGAAGACTTCTTTCGCTTCTTTCACTGTCGGGTAGGCGACCGCCGCGCCGCGATTGCGATGAATCGTGACCACCTTCTCGCGCGCCAGGGAGTGCAGCACCGAGCGGATCCGCATCCGGCTGACCCCGAACACCTCGCCCAGCTGGTCCTCGACCAGCCTGGCGCCAGGCAAAAGACGGTGCTCGGCAATGGCCGCGTGGATGCGGTGATAGATATGGGTTTCGGGCGACTGCCCCGATCCGGTCGTCTCTGTCTCGATCCCTCGAGCACTCTTCCGCGGTTTTCGCATCGTCAATCGAGCCACTTTTGCACTAAGGGGTCCACGACGCATCGAGAGACCTGCGTCTGCGGGCCACCCATCATAACCACGGCCGTACGGAGCCCGCCAGCGAGGCAGGGCCTGGAGACTGGGTGGCCCTGGGGCGGCGACAGAGAGCCTTGCGCTTTGTAGACAAGATTGTTAACAATCGGCACATGCATTGTTCATTAACTGTGCACACGAGCGGGTACGCGCACCACGGCGTAGCACCCGGTCGGGGAAGGCCGGCCACGGGCAAGTGCGGCGGCCTGCGCAGTCACGTGTCCAAAAGCGTCATACAGGGCGGCGCTTCGGTTGACCGTCGCGACGTCAATATCCTAGGTTTTTCACGCATTTACGCGCATCGCGCAGCCACGGCAACGGCTCGCGCGCCTGCGGCAAACACGACACCCCTGGGCGCCTGCGTAGGGCCTGCGCCAGGTTGGCATGGAAGCTGCTTAATGGTGTGGCACGCGTCACGCCGGGCAAGCCGGCACCATCTAACAAGTCGCGATTGGGGAGCAAGTCGTATGCGTTCATTCCTCATTACTGGCGGTCTGCTCGCCGCATTCGCGGTCGTCGGCCCTGTCGCCGCGGCCGAGGCTGACTCGGCCACCGCAGAGGGCGACAACGCCGCAACCCTCGCCGAGGTGGTCGTCACCGCGAACAAGCGGGAAGAGAACACCAAGGACGTGCCCGTCAGCGTTGGCGTTCTGGATGGCCGGAGCATCGAGGCGCTTCATGTCGAAGACCTCGAAGACGTTTCGCGCATCGTGCCCGGCGTCTCCTTCGCAGCCCATAACAACGGGCCGAACGGACCTGGACAGGACAACATCACCATTCGCGGCATCAGCTCGACGGTAGGCAATCCGACTGTCGGCATCTACATGGACGAGGTCCCGATCATCACCATCACGGGATACGAGGGTGACGCGGAGCCCAGGCTGATCGACATCGACCGGATCGAGGTTTTGCGCGGACCGCAAGGAACCTTGTATGGCGCGAGCTCCGAGGGTGGGACGATCCGCTTCATTACCAACCAACCGGATTCTCACGAATTCAGCGGCTGGATCCGGCAGGAAGGCTCACACACGCAGCACGGCGGCTACAACTACGACACCAAGGGTGTGATAAACATCCCTGTCGTCGAAGACGTCTTCGCGTTACGCATATCCGCCGAGTATGGCCGCGAGAGCGGCTACATCGATCGCTACGGGCTCGCCGGGTCACTGGCTGCGGGGACGGCTACCGCCGGCTCGCTCGTCAGGCGCGGGATCAACTCGGACGACAATGTCGCCATCAATGTGAAAGGGCTGTGGACGATTGCTCCCGACTTCACCGTCACACCTACGATTCTCTATCAGCGCACCGCGGCCGGGGACGCCTCGACCTTCATACCGGCAGTCGGTCTCTACAACACATTCAGCCAGGTGTCCGCCTCCGACACCGACTCGATGCTCCTGCCCAGCCTGACGGTCAAGAAAGGCCTGGGGTTCGCCGATCTGACCAGTATCACGAGTGATCTCAACCGTCGCGTCGAGCGCTTCGCGGACGGCACGAACTACAACTCCGCGGCCATCGCGGCGTTCTTCCTCGACACGGCCGGTGTTCCCCCGTATACGGCCCACCAGGCCGAGAACGACAATATCCTGGGGAACATCGCCTCACCGGTGAGCTTCACCGATCATTTCAACACCTGGACCCAGGAATTCCGCCTGTCCTCTCCGGCCGGGCAGAAGCGGGTGAAATGGGTCGCCGGCGCCTTCGTCGCGGACCAGGAATGGTCGCACCTGGATTACGAGACCGCGCCGGGCTTCAGCAACGCCTTTCAGAGCATCTACGGCTACAACATCAACACCGACCCGGTCCTCAATCCCAGCATCGGCACTCCGCCGTACAACCCGAACTTCTGGGATAACGACCTGGTATGGACCGTCAACGACCATAACGACGTAAAGCAATATGCCCTCTTCGGGCAGGTCGACGTCGATGTGCTGCCGACGTTGCACGTCGGCGTGGGCGAGCGATATGTGTGGGCGGTGGAGAAATTCACCGAAACGGGCGGAGGATTCTTCGACTTCGGCGGCGCCGGGACCACGGGCGTGCCGTACACGCAGTCTGCCCGGTTCTCGACGTCGACCCCAAAGTTCACCCTCACCTATGATCTGAGCGATGAATCGAGCCTGTACGCTTCGGCGGGCAAGGGCTTTCGCCTGGGCGGAGCCACGACCCCCAATACGAACGCCGCCTGTGTCGAAGGTCTGCTGCAGCTCGGCGACACGAGCGCGCCGAAGACCTACGGCCCCGACCAGCTCTGGAGCTATGAGTTCGGCACCAAGAACCTGGTGTTCGAAAGGACCCTCTCGGTCAACGCCGACGTCTATTACATCGACTGGAAGCAGATCCAGCAGACGATCACCATTCCGATCTGTGGTGGCGCTTTCAACGCGAACGTCGGCGACGCTACGGCCATCGGCGGCGAGCTCGAGGTCCGCTACAAGCCCCCGGTCATCTCAGGTCTGACACTCAGCGCTAACTTTGGCGGCGAACATGCCTATATCACGGCGACGAACAATGCGCAGACGGCCGCCGTCGGTCAGGATGTTCTGTACACTCCCAAGTACACGGCCAACGCGACGGCAAATTACGGCTGGCACGTGACGGATGAAGTCGCAGCGTTCGTTCTCGCCGATTACGAGTACACCGGGCAGTCCAATGGAAGCTTCATCATTTCGACGCCCCAGGCCCCCAACCCGTCGTATATCAACCGGTCCTACAGCGCCGTCAATCTCAGCACGGGCCTCAATGTAGGCCGCTACCAGGTGTCACTCTTCGCCAAGAACCTGCTTGACAACAAGACCATCCTGCAGGCGCCGACCATCAACTCGGTCACCATGGGCTACACGCTCCGGCCTCTGACGGTCGGTGTATCCCTGCAGGCGAAATTTTAACAGCGAGTGAATGTGTCGCAGTGATGCGTATCAAGATCATCAATCCAAACACCACCGCGCCTTTTACGGAGCGGTGTCTGATCGCGGGCCGTGCCGTTGCCGCCCCTGGCACCGCGATTCTCGCCGGGCAGCCCTCGCGAGGCACCCCGTCGGTCGAGAGCTACGTCGACGAGGCCACCGGTATCTTGGGAGTGATCGAGCAGGTCAGGGCCGGAGAGGCGGAGGGGGTGGACGGATACGTGATCGCATGTTTTGGCGACACCGGGCTCGAGGCAGCACGTGAGGTTGCCACCGGTCCGGTGGTGGGGATGACCGAGGCTGCGCTGTACGCGGCTGCGCTGATTGCGCCGGTTTTCTCGATTGTGACACTGCCGCCGCGTACCCGGGTCTTCGCCGAGCGGGTGTTATGGCATGCAGGCCTCGAAAGGCGCTGCCGGATCCGAACCATCGACGTCGCGGTGCTCGACCTCGAGGACGAGGCG
The DNA here is from genome assembly GCA_035566815.1 of Steroidobacteraceae bacterium. GTDB lineage: Bacteria > Pseudomonadota > Gammaproteobacteria > Steroidobacterales > Steroidobacteraceae > 13-2-20CM-66-19. The sequence continues at coordinate 6,382 of DATMQL010000184.1, forward strand.
TCTGTAGTCATGGAGCCATTTATTGCCGAAGCCCGCCGGGCCATACTCGAGGACAACGCGGAGGCCATTATTCTGGGCTGCGCCGGTCTGCAGCCCCTGGTCGAGTCGCTGAGTTTGACGCTCGGAGTGCCGGTGATCGAGGGTGTGGCGGCTGCCGTAAAGTTTGCCGAGGCGCTGGTCGCGATGCGCCTGGTGACCAGCAAGCGTGGAGCATGGGGCTATCCGCCCCAGGCGGTCGAGCGCCCCGGGGGACCGCGCTGAAGACCATTATCCGCAACGCGCGCGTCCTGACGATGGACGCGGCGGACACTGAATATCCAACAGCGACGGTTCACGTCGAGGATGGGTTGATCACGGCGGTCGAGCCGAAATCCGCGCTCGAGGGCGCCGCCGGTGTTGTGGATCCAGGCGCTCCGGCGGCCACCACTACGGGCCGCGGCACCTCCGGCGTTCGCGAGATCGACGCAACCGGCCACCTGCTGATGCCCGGTCTCGTCAACGCCCACTTCCACTCCTCGGTCAACCATCTCAAGGGATCTCTCGACAGCCTCCCCCTCGAGATTTTCATGTTGTACGAGTCGCCATCCCACGGCGCCACGGTTGAGCCTCGCGCTGCCTACGTCCGCACCATGCTCGGCGCACTCGAGATGCTCAAGAGTGGCGTGACAGCAGTTCTGGACGATGCGTTTTTTGTGCCCGCGCCTTCGCCCGAGCTCATCGATGCAGTCATGCAGGCCTACGAGGATTGCGGCATTCGCGCGGTCCTTGCGCTCGACCAACCCAACGTACCTGAGCTCGACAAGTTACCCTACCTGCGAGACCTCTTGCCTCCCGCGCTACGCGCTCAGGCCGCTGCCGCTCCGCCAATGGATGCCGCGGGTCTGCTGGCCTGTTATCAACACCTCATCGAGCGTTGGCACGATCGCGATAACGGGCGTTTGCGCGCGGCTGTTTCCTGCTCCGCTCCCCAGCGCGTCACAACCGAATATTTCCGGGCTCTCGACGATCTCAGTAGCCGGTATGGACTACCGTTCTACATCCACGTCCTCGAGACCAAGTTGCAAAGGGTTTTCGGGGAAGAGTGCCTCGGTGGCCGCTCGTTGATCCGCTATGTTCACGATGAGGGCTTTCTCAGCGATCGCCTCAACATCATCCATGGCGTGTGGCTCGACGAGACCGACATGGATCTGATCGCGGCGGCGGGCTGCGTGTTGGCTCACAATCCGATCAGCAATTTGCGGCTCGGCAGCGGCATCATGCCGTTCCAGAAGCTGCGCGCGCGTGGGATTCCGCTCTGCCTCGGTACCGATGAGTCGATCGCCGACGATGCAGTCAATATGTGGTCGGTCGCGAAGCTCACCGGCCTGATTCACAACATCAGCGCGCCCGACTACCAGCTCTGGCCAAAAGCCGCCGACGTACTCGACTGTTTGATTCGCGGCGGCGCGCGGGCCATGCGCGCGCCACGGCCGATCGGGCAGATCGCGGTCGGGCAGCAGGCCGACCTGATCCTGGTCGACCTGGATACGCTGGCATTCACTCCGCTCAACGATTTGCGCCGGCAGCTGGTGTACTGTGAGAACGGCAGCTCGGTCCGAATGACCATGGTCGCGGGGAAGATCGTGTATGAGCAGGGAGCCGTCACCGGAATCGATGAGCCAGCACTGCGCAGCGAAGCCCGGGAGCTGGCGGCGCGACAGAGGTCGGCAAACGAAGCGGCGCAAGACGTCGCTCGCGAATGGCTGCCGTACTATCGCGAGATGTATCTGCGCGCGGCCAGCCGCGACGTGGGTATGTGGCGTTGGGCCGGCGATGGGCGCACGCCGTGACAGGAGATGCAGCGTTTATGAGTAAAAGTGGCCGTGTGCCGGGGTCTGCGTTGCGCACGCATACGCGATACGCGTATTCGCCTATCGTGCGCAGAGCCCCGTTGTTTCGTTGGCCAAACGGGGCCCGTATCGCTATCTACTTCGCGCTGGGCCTCGAGCAATATTCGCTTGGCGAGGGTCTGACCGAAGACCTGGTGCCGGGCATCGCGCCGCCGGATGTGTTGAACAACTCGTGGCGCGACTACGGCAACCGGGTCGGTGCCTGGCGGATCCTCGACGCGTTCCGCCAACAAGGGGTCCCGCTCGCGATCCTGCTCAACAGCGCGCTCTGCGAGCACGCTCCCGAACTCGTTTCGGCATGCCATGCGGCGGGTTGCGAGATGATTGCTCACGGCTACTCGAATTCCGACACCATGGCGGGTATGGCCGAGGCTGATGAGTCGGCCTACATCCGCCAGGTCGCGACCCAACTGCGGGGTCTCACAGGCAAGGCGCCCGCCGGCTGGGCCAGCCCCTGGATCGCGGAAACGGCGCTCACTCCCGATCTGCTGCACGAGGCCGGGTTCAGCTACCTGTTGGACTGGTGCATGGACGATCAACCTGTGTGGATGACGACCCGGGCGGGGCGCATCCTGTCCGTACCGTACTCCCAGGAGCTCAACGACAGCTCCGCCATCATCGGCCGCCAGGTCGGTGCCGATGAGTTCTCCGGCATGATCATCGATCAGTTCGAGGAGATGCGGCGGACCGCGGGTGATGAGCCCCTGGTGATGAGTGTGATCCTGCATTCGTTCATCAGCGGACAGCCGTTTCGGTTGCGGGCGCTACGTCGTGCGCTCGACCATATCCTGAAAGCCGGGGAGCCGCTGTGGATCACTCAACCGGGTGCGATAGCGAGCCATTTCCAGACGGTAGCGGGCGCTTGTTAGGCCCGGCTCGCAATCGCCGTCTGCTCCTGCGCTTGTCGGCGGCGCTGTTCCTGGCGTGTTTTGCGGTGATTTCGGGCGGCTGCGGCTCGCACGGCGAGCGGCCGATCGTCGTCGCCTCCGTCAGCGATGTGTCGAGTCTCGATCCGCATCTGCTCGACGTCAATCATCCGACAGGCAGCGTAATCTGGTCGCTGTTCGACAGTCTCGTGCGTCGCGGGCCCGATGGCGCCGATCTGCCGCGCCTCGCGCTCTCCTGGGAGCGACTAGATGACCTGACATGGCGCTTCCATTTGCGCACGGACGTCAAATTTCAGGATGGCTCCCCGCTCACGGCAGCCGACGTGAAATTCAGCTTCGATCGCATGAACCAGGCCCCGTTCAGCGCATTACAACAGCTCTGGCAGCAGACCACCCTCCAGGAAGTGCGGATCGTGGACGATCACACGATCGAGCTGCGGACGAGCAAGCCCAGTGTCACCATGTTGTATTGGCTCGAAGAAGCCTTCGTCGCGCCGAAGGCGTACTACTCGACGCACGACGCTGCCTACGTCAACACCCATCCGCTCGGCTCCGGGCCTTACAAGCTGGTGGAATGGATTCAGGGCGATCACGTTACCCTGACCGCGAATCCCGGCTACTTTGGCGGGGCGCCCGCACTGAAGGACGTCGTCTTCAAAGTCGTGCCGGACCTGAGCGCGAGGCTCAATGGACTGGCGACGGGCGACATCGATCTGGCGTTGGAGCTGACCCCGGACACGATGTCGCAGGCGAACACCGCGAACTCGCGCGGCGTCGAAACACTGGGCCTGCGCAAGTTGCATTTCGGGATCTCTCAGCACTCCAGCGTTGCGGCTCTGCGTGACCCGCGCGTGCGCCGTGCTCTGAACTATGCGATTGACGTGCCGACCATGATCAAGTCGCTCATGCACGGTTCCACCGTGCCACTGGCGAGCGTGGTTAATCCGCCCAACGCGAACCCCGACCTCACTCCTTACGGATATCACCCGGACCGGGCCAAACAGTTGTTGGCCGAGGCGGGGTTTCCCAACGGCTTTGATCTCGATATCGACTTCACGCCCATGTGGGGGCAGGACAAGGACGTCTCCGAGACCGTGGCCGGCTATCTGAACGCGGTCGGGATTCGCACTCACTTGCACGCCGACGAATGGAACGACTTCCGCCGCAAGCTCACTGATGCGTCCTTCGACGGCCTCTTTTATGCCGGCTGGGCCGCGCTGATCAATCCTGCCGTCGAGCTGGTGATCTTCACCTGTCACCAGGAAGACAACGCCAGCGGTTACTGCGATCCGAAGTACGATGAGCTGGCGCATTCCGTGAGTACCGAGTTCGATGTCACCAAACGCAAGGCGGAGGCCGATGCCGCCCAGAAGATCGTCTGGGACGACGCATACTGGATTTTCCTATGGCGCGCGCCGCTGTACGCCGGTTTGTCCAATCGCATCGATTACACCTTGCGGCCGGACGACTACCTGGAGATCTACCTGGCGAAGCCGCGCCCGTAAGGGGATGGGGAAGAAGCGCGCGCCATGTTGTCTTTCACGCTCGGCAAGCTGATTCGTGCTCTGACGGTGCTGCTGGGCGTCTCGTTCCTGACCTTCATCATCGGCCATTCGAGCGGCGATCCGGTACGACTCATTGCCCGGGGCGATGCGACCGAAGAGCAGAGGGCGCAATTGCGCCATTCTCTCGGACTCGATCGTCCTGTGCTCGAGCAGTACCGGATCTATGTTGGTAAGGCGCTGCACGGTGACTTGGGCGTTTCCTATCGGCAACATGTCGATGTCAGCCGACTCATCGCTCTGCGGTTGCCGAATTCATTGGAGCTGGCCGGTGCCGCATTCGTGCTGGCCATGGGTATTGGCTGCGCTCTCGGCGTCCTCTGCGTTATCTACCGGGATAGCGTGCTCGACAACGTGATCGCAGGTCTGTCCGTGCTGGCGCAGGTGGTGCCGGGATTCTGGTTGGGGCTGGTGTTGGTACTGCTGTTTGCTGTTCATTGGCGCGTCCTTCCGGTGTCGGGCTCCGGGGATCTAACGCATCTCATCCTCCCGGCAGTTACACTGGCGCTCCCGACGCTCGGCCGCATGACGCGGCTGGTACGGGGCGGAATGCTCGAGGTGCTGCAGTCCGACTACATTCGAACGGCCCGCGCCAAGGGACTCAGCGAGCGGCAGGTGTTGTTGGGACACGCCGCCAAAAATGCTTTGTTGCCCCTGGTCACGCAGGCCGGACTGGAACTGGGCGACCTGGTCGGCAGCGCCTTTATCATCGAGACCGTATTCGCCTGGCCCGGCCTCGGGCGCATGGCGGTCAACGCGGTGCAACAGCGTGACTTCCTGGTCGTGCAAGGCTGCGTGCTCGTAATCGCCGCCGGATTCGTGCTGATCAACCTCGCAGTCGATTTGCTCTATGCGGTGATCGACCCGAGGGTGAGGGGGCGCTCATGAGCTTCTGGGCTCGACTCATCCGCTGCCCGCCAGCACGCCGCGGATTGGTGATGCTGCTAGTTATGGCGGTCGTCGCCCTCGCGGCGCCGTTGTTGGCGCCAGCGGATCCGTGGAAGGTTCACCCCGCCGCACGATTGTTGCCGCCGCTGTCGCGGTCTGCGGTGGATGGCGCTGATGCTCTAGGCCGCGGCGCGAATGCATCAGGCAATGGCACGAACGCCTCGGGCCCCGGCGCGGACGCCTCAGGTAACGGCGCTAATGCTTCAGGCAACGCCCACACGGGGGCCGGTGCGACGACCCTGCACCTCCTCGGCACGGACTCAGTCGGCCGCGACGTCCTAAGCCGCCTCATCTACGGCAGCCGCGTCTCCCTGACCGTGGGCTTTGCCGCCATGGTGTTGAGCGCACTCTTCGGCAGCCTGATTGGTGTCGTCAGTGGCTACTTCGGCGGTATCGTCGAAAGCCTCACGGGTTGGCTCGTCGATGTGCAACTCTCGTTTCCCTTTCTACTGTTGGCCATATTCCTCCTGGGCGCCCTGGGCGGGGGTACCCTCGCCGTGATCCTGATCCTCGCGCTAGCGACCTGGGTCAACTACGCACGCATCGTCCGCGCCCAGGTGCTCTCGATCAAGAATCAGGGCTATGTCGAAGCAGCGCACGCAACCGGCGCCAGCGTGGGCCGCGTGTTGTTCGTTCATATCCTGCCCAACACGCTAGCCCCCATCTGTGTTGTGGCGAGTTTTTCGATGGCCCAGGCGATCCTCACCGAGGCGGGACTGAGCTTCCTGGGCGTAGGGCTCGACCCCTCCACGCCCTCCTGGGGAACCATGCTCAACGATGGCCGCGATTACCTGCTGACAGCCTGGTGGATTTCTACCATGCCCGGTATAGCCATCGGATTCACGGTGCTGGGTGTGATGCTCTTCGGTGAGGGTCTGCGTGAGTTGCTCGACCCCAGGAGCCTCCGATGAGCGCGGCTTTACTCGACGTCGAAAAACTCGCTGTTAGTTTCGTCGGCCGGGCGGGGGCCCGCACTGTCGTGGCCGACGTGTCGTTCCAACTCGAGCCGGGGGAGGCCGTCGGTGTCGTAGGGGAGTCCGGCTCTGGCAAGAGCCTATCCATGCTTTCCCTGCTGGGCTTATTGCCTGACGGCGCGCACGCGCGGGCGGCACACGCCCGATTCGACGGACGCGAACTGTTGAGTCTGACGACGGCGCAGCTCAATGCCATCCGTGGCCGAGAGATCGCGATTGTCTTCCAGGATCCTCTGACCGCCCTAAATCCGGTTCTGACCATAGGCCGGCAAATTACGGAAGTGATTCGCCGCCATTTTCCGGTCTCGAAGGCCGAGGCCAACCAGCGCGCCGGGCAACTGCTGGCGCGAGTTGGAATCCCGGATCCGGCCTTGCGGCTGCGCCAGTACCCACACCAGTTCTCCGGCGGCATGCGACAGCGTGTGACGATTGCCATGGCGCTCGCCGGTGAGCCGCGCATCCTCATCGCAGATGAGCCCACTACGGCCCTCGATGTCACCGTGCAGGCTGAAATCGTCGGCCTGATCCAAAGCCTGCAGCGACAAACGGGCATGAGTGTCATCTGGGTAACGCACGACCTGGCGCTCTTGGCGCGAATCGCCGAACGTGTCCTGGTGATGTACGGCGGTCGCCTCGTCGAGGACGCACCCGCCGAGCAGGTGTTCGCTTCGCCTCGCCACCCATACACCCAGGCTTTGCTCGCCAACCTGCGACCGGAGGCCGCTTCGCTCGCGCAAGGCACCTCCGCGTCGGTGCAAGCCGGGGGCGACGCCGCCGCAGTCGGGTGCCCCTTTGCGCCACGCTGCCCGCAAGCCATGGATAAGTGCCGCACCACAGCTCCCCCGCTCAGCGCAATCTCCGAGCGAGTACGCGTCGCCTGCTGGGCCGTGAGCCCCGAAGAACCAATGGCGGCGAGCCAAACGAACGGGCCAACGTCACCGCAGTCGCCGCAGGCCGCGAGCCTTCCAAAACCATGAGCTCCCCGAACATTATCCTCGCCTCGCGCCAACTTACAGTGACGTACGGAACCGCGCGTTCGTCCTTCCTACGCCCAAAACGCAACATCGTGCAGGCGCTACGCGGCGTCGATCTCGATATCTACGCAGGCGAGACCCTCGCCCTGGTCGGCGAAAGCGGCTCCGGGAAAAGCACTCTGGCGCGTGCGCTCGTCCGTTGCATCCCGGCAAGCTCTGGCAGCGTAGCCTTCAAGGGCTCCGACATAACAACATCCTCCGGCCGCCCCCTGCGCGCGCTGCGCCGGCATCTGCAGATGATTTTCCAGGATCCCTTCGGTTCCCTCAATCCTCGCCTGAGCATCGGCTCCGCCGTTGGCGAGCCGCTGATCGTCCATGGGTTGGCTAGCGGTCGCGAACTCAAATCGCGGGTCGCGGAATGTCTCGCGCTCGTCGGTTTGGACGGTTCTGTGGCAAACCGCCGCCCGCACGAATTCTCCGGCGGCCAACGGCAGCGTATCTGCATAGCACGTGCGCTAGCCTGCCGACCGGAACTGATCGCAGCCGACGAAGTGCTGTCGGCCCTTGACCTTTCGCTACGCGGCCAGATGCTCGAGTTGTTCCGCCAGCTCAAAGAGCGGCTGTCACTCACCTATCTATTCATCTCGCACGACCTGGGGGTCGTTCGCCAGATCTCCGACCGGGTGGCAGTCATGTACCTGGGGCGCGTCGTCGAGTTGGCAACGACTCCTGAGCTCTACAGCCATCCCAGACATCCGTACACACATGCATTACTGGCAGCCGTTCCGATCGCCGATCCGATCGTCGAGCGCTCGCGTCAGTATGCATCCCTGCCCGGCGAGCCACCGAGCCCCGCGCGGCCGCCATCAGGCTGTGCGTTCCATACACGTTGTCCGCGCGCGGTCGAGCGCTGCCGGACCGAGACTCCTAAACTGACCGAGCTGGCGCCCGGACATTCAGTCGCGTGCCACCGGCCGCACTGAGTACGCAACGCCCACAACTCGCAATCTCACTTTTCCGTCAAACTGCACTAGAGATCATCATGCATCCGTTCCCACCTGGACACACTTTCGCCGCCGATTTCGCACTTGCAGTGTCACGCTCTGTGGACCTGCCGAACCTCCGTCGTGTCGTGAGCGAGCACGTTGACGCCGCCGTCCGTGACCCTCGCGTCTTCGGCGCGCAACGGATAGTCATGGGCGGCTCTGGCGACAGCATGTTCGCGGCAGTCGCTCTGGCGCAGGCGTTTCGGCGTTGGACAGGGTTGCCAACCGAGGGGCGCACGGCCATCGAGCTCGCGCGCTACGAGACTCCTTTGTTGGGCCCGAAGGACCTGGTCATCAGCATTTCCAACTCGGGCAGCTCCTCTCGCGCACGCGAAGTCGTTTTGCTGGCGAAGGACCGCGGTGCGCCGACGCTCGGCGTGACCGGTAGCATGACAGGCGCCCTGGCACGCCAGGCGGACTTCGTGGTGCATCGGCCGGTTCATGAGGAAATCGGCCTGCCGTCATACTACGGGCGCTGTCTCCTGAACTTCGCGGAGTACATGGCGGTGTTGTATGCCCTTTACTCGTTTGCGCTGGCGCTAGGGGTAAAGCGAGGACACATCACGGCCGCAACGCAGGCTGAGCGATTGGAGCGCATCGAGAGGGCTATCGAGGCGCAGGGCGCGATCGCGGCCCGCATCGAGCCGGTGATCGCCAAGCTGTGCGAGCAACTGGGGGATATCGATACCATCTGGGCCATCGGCGCAGGCCCGAGCCAGGGCACCGCGAAATACAGCGCGGCCAAGTTTCATGAGCAAATGCCCATCAACGGCATAGCGTGCGACCTGGAGGAATGGGCGCACCTCGAATACTTCCTCACCCTCAAATGGGGCCCCCGTAGCGTTGTCATTGTGATCGCGCCGCCGGGCAACAGTCTCGATCGTGCGCAGGAGATGGTGCGTGGAATCGGCAATGCGGGCGGCCGAGCCATCGTGGTCCACGCCACTCCCGAGGTCCCGTTCCCCGAGGCCTTCCTGTCGATCGACCTCGGAGACGATGTTGACGAGTGGCTATCACCCCTGGTCTATCATATGCCGGCGCAGTTGTTGGTATTGCATATGGCTGCCCGCGCCGGGATTCCCTTTATCCCGATGAGGCGGCATGACGAGACGTGGCTCATCGCCAAGGGCATCGTCCGCGACCGCGCCTTGGGACTGGGCTGACCGGATCACTCCACGCCGCCTCCGGAGGG
>DATMQL010000185.1:0-2584 GCA_035566815.1 Steroidobacteraceae bacterium
CGGTTTTATAGAAACTCCCAATCAACGGGTGCTCATTGAGAGTCGTGGGCAGACCGTGACACCCGCGCAGCTCGGAGCGGCCGTGCTGGCGGCGTCCAGCGGCGCGCCGCTGCGTCTGCGCGAGTTTGCTTCGGTGAAGGAAGGAGCGGCGCCGAAGTATGGAGATACGCTCATCATGGGCAAGCCGGGGGTGATGCTCGGGCTGTCGAGTCAGTATGGTGCCAACACGCTCGAGGTGACTCACGCGGTCGAGGCGGAGATCGACGCTCTGCGGCCGAGTCTCGCGGCACGCGGTGTGACCCTCTACGCCGGATTGCATCGGCCGGCGAATTTCATTGAAAACGCGTTGCAGGGCGTACGGCGCGACGTACTGGTCGGTGCGGCGTTGATTGCTGTTCTGTTGTTTCTATTTTTACGCGACGTGCGCAGTGTGGTTGTGGCGTTTGCCTCGATTCCGTTGGCACTGCTTTCGGCCGTCATTGTGGTCAATTCGCTGGGGTGGACGATCAATACCATGACGCTGGGCGGGCTTGCCGTGGCGTTGGGGGTGGTCGTCGACGACGCGATCATCGATGTTGAGAATATCGTGAGACGATTGCGAGGGGGAAATCCCGAGGCGGATCCGCGGCAAGTCATTCACGCGGCCTCGCTGGAGGTCCGGGCTCCGGTCGTGTATGCGACGTTCGTCGTCGTTCTGGTGTTGGCGCCGATGCTGTTTCTTTCGGGGCTGCAGGGGAAATTTTTCGCGCCCCTGGCGGCATCGTTCGTGCTCGCCACCCTGGCGTCGCTGGTTGTTGCGCTCACCGTCACTCCGGCGGCTTCGTTTCTGCTATTGACGCGCTCGGCGCCCAAGGCCGAGCCGCCTTGGTTGCTGCGGCTCAAGATGCTTCACGAGCGGATTCTGGAGCGGTGGGCGCCGCACCCGGCTGGGGTGATCATCGGATCTCTCATGCTGATGGGGCTTGCGGCGGCGGCCATTCCGTTCTTTGGCGGGCAGTTGATGCCGCCGTTCCGCGAGGGCCATTTCGTGGTGCAGGCCGTGGCGACGCCGGGCACTTCGCTCGAGGCCATGAAATCGCTCGGTGCCCAGGTGTCCCGTGACCTGCTGGCGGTGCCGGGTGTTTTATTCGTGGAAGACACTATCGGACGCGCGGAGTCGGGTGAGGACACCTGGGAGCCGAATCGAAGCGAGTTCCATGTGGAGCTGGCGCGAATGTCGGGACGGGATGAAGCCCGGACGCAAGCGGGAATCCGGGCCGTCGCCGAGCGGTACCCGAACCTGCAGACGCAGGTCCTGACTTTCCTGGGCGACCGGCTGAGTGAATCGTTGTCGGGTGAAACGGCGCAGGTGGCCATCAATATTTTTGGACCCGATCTCGACGAGTTGGATCGGGTCGCGGACCAGGTGGCGGCGGTCGTGCGGACCGTCCCGGCAGCGAAAGATGTGCAGGTAAAGGCGCCCTCCGGTGCACCGTTCCTGCGAGTTGAGTTGCTCCCGGAGCGCCTGGCTCAATATGGCTTTACGGCCGCCGATGTGTTGGACACCGTCGAGACGGCGTACCGGGGAGCCACCGCCGCGCAAGTGTACGACACGAACAAGGTGATTGATCTTGTGGTGCGGTTGCCGCTCGCCGATAGACTCGACCCGGAGGCGATTGGCTCGCTTTTGATTCGCGCCTCGTCGGGAGTGACGGTGCCGCTGCGGAATCTGGCAACAGTGTCAGCGGCGGAAGGGCGCACCGGCATCATGCACGAAGGCGCGCGCAGACGTCAGGTCGTGACGGTGAACCCCGCGACGGGGGATGTCGCCGGCTTCGTGGCGGCGATGCGCGCGGCCATTAATCAACATGTCGCGCTGCCGAGTGCGGTTTATCTGCAGTTCACCGGCGTGGCCGAGGGTGAGGCGCAGGCGCGCCATGAGGTGTTGCTGCATGCGGGGATTGCGGCTGTCGGAATCATTCTGCTGCTTCTGATCGCGTTCGAGGACCCTCGTACGGTCACACTGATTCTGGCGACGACGCCCTTCGCCTTGGTGGGCGGGGTGGCGGCAGTTGCCTTGACCGGGGCGACGCTCTCGATCGGCTCGCTGGTGGGATTTGTCACCCTGTTTGGAATCGTGGCGCGGAATGCGATCCTGCTGGTGGCTCATGTGGAGCACCTGATTTCGGTCGAGGGGGCGACCTGGTCCCTCCTGACGGTGCTCCGTGGGGCGCGGGAGCGACTGGTGCCGATCCTGATGACGGCGCTCGTCACGGCGCTCGGCCTGCTGCCGCTCGCCATCGGCAGTGGCGAGACCGGGAGGGAGGTGCAGGGGCCGATGGCGACAGTGATCCTGGGGGGATTGGTGACGTCGACCCTGATGAACCTGCTGGTGTTGCCGGTACTGATCTGGCGGTTCGGGCCGTTTGGGTCGGCCCGACGCTTTCTCGCGGCGGGTGACGGGACAGGTGCTGGTCCGGGCTGAGCCGCGGCCGGTAAACTGGGGTGGTCGCGTCGGCGTTCCTCCAAGGATCCACCGGTGATGTGCCACCGATCGGCGTTGCAATACTGACCCCTCCACAATATCCGACCGCGTGGACCGTCT
>DATMQL010000186.1:0-3272 GCA_035566815.1 Steroidobacteraceae bacterium
CGCAGGTCGCCACCTGCTGCGCGCACGTTGTGCGCTCACAGTTGGCCCAGGGCGCGGCCTGGCGGCCCCGCCCGTGCGACGCATGCGTCGCACCCCACACGGCCGTCTAGCCACAGGACTGTCGTGGCGGCGTTTCAGCCAACGGATTGACCCGTCGCATATAGTCTACAGTGACGCTTCAGCCGTGTGCAAGAGCCGGGCCGGTTGCAATCGAAGTCGATTGCGGGTATCGATATACCCAATCGAATACTGCGACGCGGCAGCATAAAATTGAGGCGGAACATGACCAAACGAGGGGCCCTGCGGAGCTTGCTGGCGTGGGTTTTCATTCTGGCCAGCGCCACCGGAGCCTGCGTGGCGGCCGCGGCCGATGCAGGGAAAACCGTACTGGTATTTGCCGCCGCATCCCTCACAGACGTGCTCGATGAGCTGGGCCATGCCTTTACGGCGCAATCCCAAATCGAGGTGAAATCGTCGCTCGCCGCGAGCTCGGTGCTCGCCAAGCAGATCGAGGCGGGCGCGCCGGCGGACCTGTTTTTTTCCGCCGACCTCGAATGGATGGACTATCTCCAGCAACGCAATCTCCTGCGTCCCGGCTCGCGTCATGACGTCGTGCTCAACCGCCTGGTACTCATCGCACCGGCGGACAGCAAGATCAGCCTGAAGATCGCCCCAGGGTTCGATCTGCTGAAGGCGCTGGGCGAGGGGAAGCTGGCCACCGGCGATCCCGACTCGGTACCGGTGGGCAAATATGCGCACGCCGCCCTGGAGAAGCTCGGGGTGTGGGATGGCGTGTCGAGCCGCATCGTGCGTGCCGAAAACGTGCGGGCCGCGCTCGCGTTCGTGGGCCGTGGTGAGGCGCCGCTCGGCATCGTTTATCGCACGGATGCGCTCGCCGAGAAGCGGGTGCGGATCGTCGATGTATTTCCGGTGGGCAGTCATCCTCCCGTGACCTATCCCATTGCCCTGACGAAGGGGGCCAGCCCGGAAGCCCAGCGATTCGAGGACTTCGTCACCAGTGCCGCGGCCAAGCCGATCTTCCTGAAGTACGGATTCCAACCGGCGCACTGATCGCGCCCCGCCGCGGTGAAGGCGGAGGTTTCCTTCTCGTGGAGCGCTCTCGCGCATCCCGGCGGCCTGATGTACCCTGCGCGACCCGCCGGCATCGACTCCATGCCGGCTCCCAAAACCATCAGCCGACATGGACGCGAGTACCGAATTTCAGCGCGCGCCGGGCGCACCGCCATTGCCGGCGACGACGTTCCGTTTTATCTGCCACTTCATCGCACGCTACCGCTGGTGGTATCTCGCGATGGTGGTATTCGAGACGATCAACTCGACCTGCGGCATTCTGATTCCCTACGCGACCGGGCAGGTGATCAAGGCCGTCACACAGGCGCACGAGCATTCGCTCGCGCTCGTGCAGAGCCTGCGCGGGCCGTTGTGGTTGTTCATCGGCTTGAGTATCGGCGAGGTGATCTTCAGCCGAGCCGGTGGCCGGTGTCAGATCGTACTCGGGCCGCGCCAGCGGCAGACGGTGACGCGTGCGCTGTATTCGTACCTGCAGAATCACTCGCACCGCTACCTGAGCAATGACTTCGCCGGATCGCTGGCGCATCGGATCAGCGAGACCTCCCTCGGTGTATCGCAGACACTGTGGACTGTCATCTTCGATTTCTGGCCGATGGCCATCGTGTTTGGTGTTGCCATCGGCATCCTCGGCAATGCCTATCGGGGCCTCGCCGAGTTGGTGGGTATCTGGTCGATCTGTTTTGTCGCCGTCTCGTTCTGGCTCGCCATGCGAGCTCGTCCTTATGCGGTGGCCGCGGCCGCGGCCCGCAGCGAGACCACCGGCAAGGTCGTGGATGCGGTGACGAATCTCACCAGTACCCGGTTGTTCGCACGCCTCGGCTTCGAGCGCGAGTATCTCGATGGCCAACTTCGCAAGGAGCTACGCGCCGTACGGCAGTCGAATGGCTACTCGGAGCGGGTGCGCTGGTTCCAGTACGTTGCCGCGGCGATTCTGAAGATCGCCATTCTCTACTACTCGCTGCAACTGTGGGCTAGCGGCAGGATCACTGTCGCGGAGTTCGTCGTCGCCTGTACGACCGCGCTCCTGATCATCAACGAGGCGCGCAACCTGAGCCGGCGTTTTCTCGAGTTTTTCGAGTACGTCGGTAACGTCGCCAACGGCGTTTACATCATCATCAAGCCCCATGAGATTGTCGATCTTCCCGACGCGGTAACGGCGACGATCGATCGCGGCCGCATCGAATTCCAGAACGTCTCGTTCGGCTACACCGCGGAGCAGCCGATTTTCCGCGATCTGAATGTAGTGATCCCGGCCGGACAACGTGTCGGCCTGGTCGGGTTCTCGGGGTCGGGGAAGTCCACGTTCGTGAGCCTCATCCTGCGGCTGTACGATGTGTATGGCGGCCGTATTCTCATCGATGGCACCGATATCCGTGCCATGACGCAGGAGTCGTTACATCGCCAGTTGAGTCTGATTCCGCAGGATCCCAACCTGTTCCATCGTAGCCTGATGGAGAATATCCGCTACGGGCGCCTGGATGCGACCGAGGAGGAAGTGATCGACGCGGCGCGCAAGGCGCACGCCCACGACTTCGTCATGCAGATCAAGGACAAGTACGATTCCCTCGTGGGCGAGCGCGGCGTGAAACTCTCCGGCGGCCAGCGCCAGCGGATCGCCATTGCGCGCGTGGTCGTGAAGAATGCGCCGATCCTGATTCTCGATGAGGCCACCTCCAGCCTCGACTCCATCACCGAGCAGGCCATCCAGGAGACGCTCGAGGAGGTCATGAAAGGCAAGACCGTCATCGTCGTCGCACATCGGCTCTCGACCATCGCGCATCTCGATCGCATTCTCGTGTTCGATCAGGGCCGTGTGGTGGAGGACGGCTCGCATGCCGAGTTGCTCGCGCTCAACGGCTCCTATCAGAGGCTCTGGAGCCGTCAGGCGGGTGGCTTCGTGCTCGACGACGGAGCCACTGGGGAAGTGGAGCGGGCCACGGAGGTTGAAGATGACGGGTCTGTTGATTCGCAGGAGACGCCGGAAGAGGTCATCGGGCATGACCGCAATCCGAAGAGACGGCCCGTGCGGGAGCGGTGAGGCTCCTAGACCGATCGAGCGTCCAACTCGCGCAACACGCGCTCAGTCGTGTCGATGGGACATAACAGTACGCACTTGGTAAGCGCATCGGCGGTAACGGCGTCCTTGGCGACGACCGCGGCATAACGGAGGCTCGTAATCG
>DATMQL010000187.1:0-8067 GCA_035566815.1 Steroidobacteraceae bacterium
CAGCCCATAAAAAAGGGCACGAACAGCAACCAGTTCAACAGCAGGTTTCTGATGTACAGGGCCACGACGGTCCAGGTGTCCGCCGACAACAGTCCCAGCTTGGGCGTCAGGTAGTTGCTGTCGGCGCGGATACCGGTGACTTCCGGAGCCTCCGTGCCCGTGGTCATGGAACTGTTGAGTGCTTCGAATACTTTCGCGTCGTCCGCCCGATGGCGCCAGGCGGTCAGCCAACTCGCGATGTAACCGCCGCCCGACACACTCGACAGGTAATGAAAGCGGTCCAACAGGCCGAAACGTGCCAGGCCCTGCAGCACACCCAGGGCGAAGGTGGCACTGCGAATTCCTCCGCCGGACAGGCACAGCGCGGCCAGGTCGACCCCGCTGTCGTCCACGGCCGCTGGCAGCTCACCCGCCGGAAGATCTACACCCAGGACGCGCATCTCCGCCCTGATAACGGTGTCGAAGCCCACCGCTTTGTCGGGGGAGCGAGTGTCGCCTGTGTTGTCCGAGGCTGCTGACACGAGGCTCCTTGCAGGATTTCCGGCGCGCCAGCTTGTTTGGAGGTTGGAGCCTCAGGCGCCCTCGCAAGGTATAGGGTCGCCGGCCGGTCCGCAACGCACTCATTTGAGCTACAGCACCGCGCCGGGTCAGTGTGGTAGTGCCGATTTCAGTGCGGCGCGGCGCCCGCCTCCTGCGCCTTGTAGGCCTTCCAACTTTCATCGATGAGGTAAGCGTGGATGGCATCGACGTCAGCTTCGGTGAGCAGATCGTCGAACCGCTCCATTCCGGTCGGCGCTACAGCGCCCCGCAGGACGATGTCTTTGAATATTGCCTGCAGACTCGGATCGAGCCTGCGCAGATCGGGCGTGGAGCTCGGGCCGAGGACGTGGCAGCGCGAGCACTCCTGGATAAATTTGAGCTCGCCGGCGCGGATGCGGTCCTCGCTCGCCGTCTGCGCGGGAGGTTTTGGAACGGGTGGCTCGACACGTGGCGGCGGTGTCGGGACTGGCGGGCCGCCTAGTTTGAAGGCAATGATCCGGTTGACGTTCAGGAATTTCAAAGCGGCGCTGCCTGGAGGAATCGCCCCGACGGTAATGGCCGCACCGCCGTAGCCTGCCTGGACGGCGACAAACTGCTCGCCGCCGATCGCATACGTCATCGGCGCCGCCATGATGTGACTGCCTGTCGCAACGACTTTGAGCACCTTCCCGGAATCCGCTGCGTAGACCCACAGCTTGCCATCGCCGCGTCCCTGGAACACCAGGTTCCCGGCGGTGCTCATCACCCCTCCGTCATAACC
Source organism: Steroidobacteraceae bacterium (assembly GCA_035566815.1). Classification (GTDB taxonomy): domain Bacteria; phylum Pseudomonadota; class Gammaproteobacteria; order Steroidobacterales; family Steroidobacteraceae; genus 13-2-20CM-66-19. The sequence goes on from DATMQL010000187.1 coordinate 1,301, forward strand.
TCTGACACCGGAGGAGGTCTCATGCTCCCAGACCGTTCGCTGCGCGATCGGATCCCAGGCGCGGATGAGCTCGCGGACCAACTTCTCCTTGCGCGTGCTCACGATCGATTTGCGATCGGGCAGCGGTCCATACAGGCGATTCAAGTCGGCCGCGTCGTAGGTGTCGTCGGGCATGATGCCGTTGCCGGTGAAGAACCCATCGAGATAAGTGACGGCACCGCCGTTGTGCTCCATATCGACCCATACATTCGGGACGTCGAGCACCGGTATGTACATCAAGTGCGTGGACAGGCTGTAGGACATCGGGTGCCACGTGTGCCCACCCGCCCATGACGGATAGACGTTCCGGGGTCCCGAGTACCAGTCTCCTTGCGCGGTGAGAATGGGCCTTCCTGACTTCAAGTCCACGCCGGATGCCCAGTTCACATACGTGTAATTCGCGGCCGACAGCAACTCGCCGGTCTTACGGTCGAGGATGTAGAAAAATCCGTTTTTCGAGGCCTGCATCAGGGTCTGCCGGCGGTGACCGCCGAGCGTCAGATCGGCCATGACCAACTTCTGGACCGCGTCGAAGTCCCAGTGATCGTGAGGCGTGGTCTGGTAGTGCCAGGCGAGGCGCCCCGAATCGGCATGCACCGCCAGGATGGACGCTGTAAACAGCTCATCCAGGTTCGAGGGGCCGAGTTGTCTGGAGTCATACGGAGCCGCGTTCGCGGTGCCGAAGTAGACCAGGTCCAGGTCAGGATCGTAGGCGAAGCCGTCCCACGCCGTTCCGCCGCCTTTGTACTGGGCGGTGCGGTGTGAATCCCAGGTTTTGTCGGCCATGGCGAGTTCGGGGTTCTCGTATGGCTTGCCCGGATCGGGTGGTACTGTATAGAAGCGCCACTTGAGCGCGCCGGATACAACATCGTAGGCAGACACGTAACCGCGAACGGCGCCATGCCCCATGTCGGCGCCACTGTTACCGATCACTACGACACGACCTGCAATCTGCGGCGCGCCGGTGCTCGAGTAGGGCAACGTGTGATCCGCGATGGTATCGACCTCCCAGACCTTCTTGCCCGTCGCCGCGTCCAGCGCATGCAGGCGCCCGTCGACCGAAGCCACGTAGACACGGCCCTTCCAGACCGCAACACCGCGATTGACCAGGTCGCAACAGGGATTCCGGGCTGCAAGATGCGCGGCGCCTGGATCGTACTTCCAGAGCTCCTTGCCCGTGCGGGCGTCCAGTGCATAGACATACCCCCACGTCCCCGCCGTATACATGACGCCGTCGACGACAATGGGAGTCGCCTCCTGGCCCCTATGGGTGGCGAGGTCGTACTGCCAAGCGAAGCCGAGGCCGCTGACATTCTTATCGTTGATTCGTGTCAGGGGCGAATAGTAGGTGCCGTCCTGATCACGACCGTTGGTCACCCAGTTGTCCGGTTCGGCCGCAGCGGCCTTCATGCGCGCTTCGTCGACCAGTCCCGCGCCCATCAGGACCCATGACACCGAGGCAATCAGAGCGCGCGCGACAGATATCCCCACGGCTCGTTTCTCCGTTTGATTTGTTGGCCGACGGCGCAGATTAACAGCCGTGCTGCGTCCCGGGAGCCTGTCTGAGTAATGCTCGCCTGCCGCCCAGGCTGCTCGTCTCGCAGGTCCCATCTGTAGCTTTTGCACAACGATTTTGCTGCACCACCGGGGCACCGTGCGCCCAGATTTGGTGCGCCCGCGTGATGCAGTGCGGCGCCGGTCTGGAGACCCGGCGGTACGTGGGGCACACGCCCCTCGAACCGCAAAAAGAGCAGTTCCATTAGCCACCTACACCGTCCCGCGAGTACCATTAGCCCGCCGGACCCGAACCTAGGTGAGCGCCACGCGCATGAAACTTGCATCGCGTTGCGACTTGGGCCGGCCATGTGTACGGCCCACGCAACACTTTCTGGCCGGTGTTGAACCAAGGGGAGCAGAAGAATGAAACGCTCATGGTTGATCTGTCGCGCGTCGGTTTTATTGATGGTGTCGGTCTTGCCGCTGCGTGCCGCCATGGCCGCCGAGGCGCCCGCCGACACGGGCTCGTCCGAGATAAGCGAAGTGGTGGTCACCGCGACGCGGCGCGAACAAAACATCAATGATGTGCCCTTCTCGACCACTGCATTGAGCGGCGATCCGCTCCAGGTGCTGGGCGATGCGGGCGACGATATCAAGCAGCTCGCTTTCAAAGTGCCCAGTCTCAATATCGAATCCTCCAACGGCCGCGCCTTTCCGCGCTTTTACATTCGCGGCTACGGCAACACCGATTTCCACGACTTCGCCTCGCAGCCCGTGGGCCTGGTGTATGACGACATCGTTCAGGAAAATCCTGCTCTCAAGGGGTTTCCCATTTTCGACCAGGCCGATGTCGAGGTCCTGCGCGGACCGCAGGGCACCTTGTTCGGACGCAATGCACCGGCCGGCGTCGTCAAGCTCGAATCCGCCAAGCCCGTGCTCGGCGAGACCTCCGCTAGCGTTTCGCTGTCGGACGGGACTTTCAACTCGAGCGTGATTCAAGGCGTCGCCAACGTTCCGATCAATGACCAGATCGCGTTCCGGGCCTCCGTGCAGTCCCAGCACCGCGATGATTGGGTCACCGATCCGGTCAATATCACCAAGCTCGGGGGATATTCCGATACGGCGGCACGCTTGCAAGTGCTGTACAAGCCCGACAACACGTTCACGGCGCTGTTCAACATCCATGGACGGGATCTGAGCGGTTCCTCGACGTTGTTCCGCGCAAATTCGATCGCGACGGGCTCGAATTCATTGATTCCCGGCTTCCAGCCAGCCGCGTATTATGGCGACGGGCCGAATAGTGCGTCGTTGCAAACCTACGGCGCGAACCTGCATCTGACGTGGAACCTGCCGAGCCTGACGCTCCAGTCAATCACCGGATGGGAGTCCGTCAGTCATTATCTCTCCGTAGGCGACATCGACGGCGGCTGCGGGGCGGCATTCAACCCCAGCAAGCAATGCAACTCCGTCTTCCCGTCGGGCTCCGGGCCGGGATTCATTCCATTCGCCGTGCAGACCTCTGCCGGATTGAAGAATCACAAGCAGCTTACCCAGGAGTTTCGGGTCGTTTCGAATAACGAGGGCCCGTTGAAGGGCCAGGCCGGCGTGTTTCTGTTCTACGAGGACGTCATCGCGGCGGACGACAATTATTGTGCCCCCGGAGAATGCGATCCCACCTCGCCACTGGCCGCGCCCTTTGCCTTGCAGGATACGACAGTCTCGGAGCAGAGGAACGACGCGGAGGCCATTTTCGGCTCGCTCGACTACACTCCTATACAACAATTCACGGCGACCGCGGGCGTTCGCTACACCGCGGACCATAAGACTTTCAACGCGTACTACGTCGACTATGTTCCGCCGACGAACAATGAGCCGACACCGCCTCTGAGCGGCGGCATCAGCGCCCACAACGTGAGTTGGGACGTGAGTGGAACCTATAAAATCAATCCCGACACGAGCGTCTACGCGCGGGTTGCGACCGGTTTTCGTGCGCCGAGTTTTGGTCAGCCGTCGGCGGGATTGCCGATCCAGTTCGCGCGCTCGGAGAAGAATATTTCCTACGAGGCGGGCGTGAAAGCCGACCTGTTCGACCGGCGCGCGCGCCTGGCGCTCGACGGCTTCTATTATGACGTCAGCAATCAGCAAATCACGGCGGTCGGCGGTGCGGCGAACAACATCGAGCTGCTCAATGCCCAGCACTCCATCGGGTATGGGTCGGAAATTGAATTCGAAGCCCACCCGATGCCCGCCCTGACGCTCAATGCGAGCGGCAGCCTCAATATTACGAGACTCGAGGATCCCGGCCTGACGGTGGCGGTGGGAGGCAGTGTCCCACCGGGCGATATTCTCAATCCCAATTTCTCGCGTCCGGGCGCCTTCGGCCCCGTTTACTATGCCGAGATCAATGGCAATCCGCTGCCGCAGGCGGCCAAGTGGGTGGCCGATCTCTCGGTGCGCTACGAGTTTCCGCTGGAAATCAGCGGCAAGCTGTATACCTACATCGACTGGTCCTATCGCAGCGGGATTAATTACTTCCTGTACGAATCGAAGGAGTTCGACGGCCCGTCACTCGCTCAGCTCGGTCTGCGCCTGGGCTACACCTGGTCCGAAGGGAAGTACGAAGCGGCGATGTTCTGCAGGAACTGCACCAATACCATCCGCGCCATCGGTGGCATCGACTTCGACAATCTGACCGGGTACATCAACGATCCCAGGATCATCGGCGCCCAATTCAGAGCGAAGTTCTGACGGGGGCGCGCAGACGATGTCCGGCTGTCAGACACTGCGCGCGCGGTTTGCCGCGCGCGCAGCGTTGGTCGGTCTGGCGCTCGCCGCGCTTGCACCGCCAGGGCTCGCGGCGGCGCCCGCGCCGATCGAAGTCAAAGTCGTTGTCGTCACCATGTTCGAAATCGGTGCGGACACCGGCGACACACCCGGAGAGTTTCAACTCTGGCACGAGCGCCAGAAGTTGGATGAGCGATTTCCCTTCGCCCATCACCACGACCTGTTTCTGAACCGCCAGACCGGCGTACTCGCCATGGTCACGGGGGAGGGCACCGCCAATTCCGCGACCGGCGTGATGGAGTTGGGAATGGACCCCCGGTTCGATTTGTCACACGCGTATTGGCTCGTGGCCGGTATCGCCGGAGTCGACCCCGAGGATGCCTCGATCGGTTCCGCGGCGTGGGCGGAGTACGTGGTCGATGGAGACCTGGCACACGAGATCGACTCGCGGGAAATACCCCCGGACTGGCCTACAGGCTATTTCCCTCTGGAGTCCAGCCGCCCGTACGAGCCGGACGCGCACATCGTCGCCGAGAACCAGGTGTTTCGACTCAACCCCAAGTTGGTCGACTGGGCCTATCAGCTGACGCGAGGTATCAATCTCGGCGACAGCCCCGCTCTACAACGCTCACGCGCGCGATACAAGGGCTTTCCCAACGCGCAGAAACCACCCTTCGTGCTAAAGGGCGATGACCTGTCGTCGATGACGTTCTGGCACGGAAAGCTGCTGAACGAATGGGCGAATCGCTGGGTGAGCTATTGGACGCACGGCTCCGGCAACTACGTCATGACCGCCATGGAGGACACGGGGACTCTGTTGGCTCTCACGTACCTGAAGAAGGCCGGTAAGGTGGATGACCAGCGGGTTCTCGTGTTACGCACGGGTAGCAACTATTCGATGCCACCGCCTGGAGTGAGCGCAGCGGCCAACATGCAGAAGGAGAACGCGGGCTACAGCGCACTCGGGCCGTCGGTGGAGGCGGCTTACAAGGTAGGCTCGGCTGTCGTCATGGAGCTTCTGGCCAAATGGCCGGTTTATCGCGATCACTCGCCCGCCCAATGAGATAGCCCGCCCGCGGCCCGACCTGTCAGCCTGGCGCCGTGCACGGGCGTCATCCCGGCGCAGGCGATGTCAATGCGCAGGCGTCGGCGCCATCAGCAAATCGAGCGTCATCCGGTCGAACTTCGGCACATCCACCTCGAACACCACCTTCGCCGTCTGCTCGCCCAGGCCCGGAGCCTCCGCCGCCGCCCAACTCAACGAGTCACCGTAGTTGGGCCCGAAAGTGGTGGTGACATCGATCTTCAGATCACTGCTACGGGTGATGATCGAGGGATCGAGCCAAACCGCCACGGCGAGCTCATCCCACATCGGGAACGACTGGCCAAACTGTCCGAGGTAGGCATCGAAGGGCGCCTTGCCTCCGGCCACTTCGTGGATGTACTCCGGCTTGAAGAAGGTCTTGGTGGTCGGGTCGATCGGAACCTGCGTGATGTGCTTCCACGCCTCGTGCAACACGATGTGCGCCGCCTCGGGGTCCCAGCGCATGTTGAATTCCCGGCGCGGGTTGTTGGCGTACTCGGCAGCGAACGAATTGCCTGACGAGGTCGGGTTGTAGCTGCCCCCCATGAACACCAGCTCTTTCGCCAGGCCCGCGAACTGCGGATCGAGGCGTGCGGCGAGGGCCAGGTTGGTCATGGGGCCCGCGGCGATGATGGTGACCTGGCCGGGGAACTCATGCACTTTACGGGACAGGAACTCGGCGGCGGTTCCCTGTGCGGCCTTCAACTTCGGAGCGCCGGCTTGCGATTCAGGTACGAAGTAGGGGTCGGCATGGTACGGAGTACGCCGCACAGCGCCCTCCGCGGGCCACGTCTCCGTCCAGGCGCCGTTATAAAACAGCTTGCCGTAGAGGCTCTCCCAACGCTTCACGAGGGCCTGCGTCTGTACGAGCGGCCAGACCGCTCCCGGGTACACCGGGACGTCCGTGCGCTTCGCGATCTCAAGCAGCCGCAGGGTATGGCTGACCTCTTCATCCCGCCAGCCATCGCCGCTCGGTATGGTAATGCCGAGCACCTCCACATCCTTCGATTGCAGCAGCATCAGGATCGCCTGCAGGTTCGAGCCCGCCGGACCGAAGGCATCCTGGTCGATGATGACCTTGCGTCGCGCTCCGCCATCGGCGGCGAGAGCAACGCCCGCGCAGAGGGCAAGCGTGGTGGCCACGAGCATCAAAAGGGGGCGACGGGTTTTTATATTCATCGGGCGCGGCACCTGGGTATGAGAATCGCTGCGAGGGGAGGCGACTCTGCCAAAGCGCCGCCACTTGGGCAAATGCCTTTCCGTGAGCCCAGGAGCCTGTCTGACTTAGGCTCGCCTACTGCGGCCGCCCCACATCGGCCGCTTTCTGCGATCCTTTCGCTTACATAGTCCCCACTATGCGCGC
>DATMQL010000188.1:0-13506 GCA_035566815.1 Steroidobacteraceae bacterium
TGTGAGGTTCCTTTAATCTAGAAGAATCAGTGCCTTACGGATGGGTCGCGGTTCGTGGAGCAGGGCGGGAGTTTTTAATCCTGTGAGTGAGTCGACTGTCGGAGCACGGCGGCCCGGTAGACTATGGGCCATGGAAGCAAAGATTACCCAGGTCGCAAGACAGGCCGTGATGGCGGCTTCGCAACGCCTCGACTCGGAAGAGCAGGTCAGCAAATTCCTGGCGCACAGCCGGATGATGGTTGCGCTGTACCAGGCCGGCCGGAAGATTCATACCAGCGCCCGGCGGCGCTGAAGTTCATTCCAGCGCCGAGGGGCGCTAGAGCTCATCCCACGGCCAGGCGGCGCTGGAATTCATTGCAGCGCGACGGGGCGTCAGAGCTCATTTTTTCTCGGACGACTTCTTCTCGGTCTTCTCGCTCTTTTCGCTCTTCTCGGTCTTCGCGGGCTCTTTTTCCGCGCTCTCGCGGTTCGTAAAGCACGCGTTGCCCAGGCCGGTGCCGATCGTCATCACGCCCCAGTGTTGTACGTCCTGCATGAAGGGCACTTCGCTCAAGCCCTGCACCACGGCGTCGTTATGCATGACCACGAGTGTCTCGTGATCGCCAATCTTCGGGATCGCTTCCCGCAGCAGATTCGGCAGGTTGAAGCTTTTTACTTCCCAGTTGCCCGGCAGGTTCTGACCGCCGCGATCGATCGCGCCGTCGGAGCGGATGACGCCGGGACAGCCGATGCCGATGAATGGCGCCAGCTGCAGTTCATCCTTGCCGGCGCGCTTGATGAGATCCACGAGCATCTCGATCAGGCGCTTCACGGCGTCCTCGCGAGCCGGGCTGTCCTCGCTGTGTCTCCATAACTCGAAACGCCCGACCACGGCTTCCGAGAAGTCCGGGTTCTTTTTCGTGTTCAACTCGACAATTCCCGCGCGGATGTTGCTTCCGCCAATGTCGACGGCGAGGATGCTGTCGTGACCGGCGAGAATCCAGGAAGGCAGGAGTTGCACGCTGCCGACCAGGCCGGCGTGATCCGGCTCGTACTGAATCGGTTTGAGATCGACTTCGAAGCCACTGGCTTTGAGTATGACGGCGGTGCGACCGATGGCGAGCTCGCCGATGCGGCTTTGTCGCAGCCCGCCCCCTACGGCGATACGTTGGACATCTTTCCAATTCTTCAATCGCAGGAACCGGCGGATGACCTGCGCGAATTCCTGCGAGAATTCCTCGATGGCGCCCTGAATGATGCCGGCGGCCTCCGCATCGCCTTGTGACATCACCTTGTCGAGCTGCTTTTTGCTGATCTCGGCGGTCGGTGTATCACCGAACGGATCTTCGCCGGCCTGCCGGACGCGCTCGCGCCAGTCGTCGATGATCGCAACGAAAGCCCGCTTGCTGGCGCGGTCGCCGACAAACCCTTCGGAACTGCGCAACTCCGCGTTGTACGCGTCGACGGTGACGAGACTGAGTTGCTCGGCGCCGTGGGCGAGAAGCGCAGGAGGCGGCTGATCGGTCATCTTGGGTGCAGAGTTTCCCCGGTGATGCTTCCGAAACGGGGCAGCGCGACTTTTGTTCCCGGTCGCGCTCGAGATAAGCGTGGTAATTTATTGGGCCTATGAAACGACCTCTACTCGCCTGCGCCAGCGTTGTTGCACTCGGAACGATGCTTGCTGCCTTCGCCCAGCCTCCGAAAACCCACCGTCTCGAAGCGACACCGTCGACCGTGGCCTACGGGTATTACTGGTCGGATGCGAAACCGGCGCTACACATCGATTCAGGCGACATCATTGACGTCGATACAGTGTTGACCAATACCCCGGCGGGTCTCGCAAAGGCGGGTGTGCCGGACCAGAAGATCCAGGCCTCACTCAAAGCCATTGTCGAGGAGGTCACGGGTGATCGCAAAGGACCGGGTGGTCACATTCTCACCGGCCCCGTCTATGTCGAGGGGGCTGAGCCTGGCGATGTGCTGGAGGTGAAGATCCTGGCGATCCTCATGCCGCTCGACTATGGCTACAACGGTTGTAAAGGATTTCTGCCGGAGAACTGCGAGCCGGACGCGCCCATCAGGATTCTGAATCTCGATCGCAGCCGGATGACTGCCGAGTTTGCTCCGGGCATCGTGCTGCCGCTGCATCCCTTTTTCGGCAGCATGGGTGTAGCGCCCGCGCCCGAACTCGGCCGCGTCAGCAGCAATCCACCGGGCCGGCACGCCGGTAATCTCGATAATCGCGAGCTCGTTGCGGGCACTACGCTCTATATCCCGATCTTTACCCGTGGAGCATTGTTCGAAATCGGGGACGGACACGCCGCGCAAGGCGACGGCGAAGTCGACCAGACAGCGATAGAGACTTCGCTGCGTGGGCGTTTGCAGCTCACCGTTCGTAAAGACATGAAGCTGACATGGCCGCGCGCGGAAACCGCGACGGACTACATCAGCATGGCGACCGATCCGGACTTGACGGTGGCCACCAAGGCGGCGATCCAGGAAATGATTGACTTTGTATCCCTACAGAGAAAGCTCACGAAGCACCAGGCGTATCAACTCGTGAGCCTGGCCGGAAATGTTGCTATCACGCAGCTCGTCGATAAACCAAACTACGGCGTTCACGTGCGCATACCGAAGAGCATCTTTGTCGCGAAGTGATGAGTCCCAGTGTGTTGAGCCCCGGTCCGATGAGTGCCGCTGTGACGGGCGCTGCGAGTTGATTCGGGGGCTGCCGCGGAGAAGGGGCTGGTTGCTGGCGCTTTTCGCCGTGCCTCACCTGCTCGTCGCGTCGACATCGGCGCTGGCGGAGGCAGTGCCCGCGCTGGCACTGACACGCGCCGCGGGGCTGGCCGCCGCGCCGGCACCCGACAACGACCCCGCCACCGGGCTGGCGGATTCCGCCGCGCTCCGCGCGACCGTGTTTGGCACGCCTCCGCAGGACATCGCGCCCATGCCGGCGACGGTGCCGTTGCAAGAAATAGACATCTCCATGCCCTGGGCGCGCCGCCCAGTGCCTAAAGTGCTCTGGTTCGACAGCCGGTTGCGCGTTTGGTTTTCAGCGCAGGATAAGCCGGCGCCTCTGGCAATCATCATCTCCGGCACCGGTAGCGATGGCAACACCACCAAGCTGTCGACTCTGCGGGGAGCACTTTACGGGGCCGGCTACCACGTCCTGACGCTGCCCTCGCCAACCTTTCCGGGATTCATCGTCTCTACATCCAGCACGGGTGTCGCTGGCGATCTTCTCCAGGATGGCCATGACTTGTATGCAGCGATGCAGAGAATCATCGCTCACCTGCCGCGACACGCTCCGATTACCGATATCGACGTCCTCGGCTACAGCCTCGGCGGGGCCAACGCGGCGATCGTCAAATCGATCGACGCGACGGAGGGCAAGCTCAAGATCCACCGCGTGGTGATGATCAATCCGCCGGTGAGCCTGTTCTCCTCCATCAACCGGCTCGACCAGCTGTTCGCGCTGAATATCGGCTCGGGCGACGCCGGCCTCGAGAATCTTTATCGGAAACTCTATACGCGGCTGGCCAACCTCTATCGGGCTTCCGACAAGGTGCAGATCGACGACACCGATCTGCTCGGCGCGGCGGCCAGCGTTCTCAGGACGGATGCGGATTTTTCGGCGGCGATCGCGCTGACTTTCCGTCTCGAGCTGGTCGATGTGTTTTTTACCGGCGACCTGTACGCCCGCTCGGGTGTCGTGATCGATCCACAGCATCCCCCCGGCGCCGGAGATTCATTGGAGCAGATCGGGCGCACTTTGCGGAGCAAGACCTTCGCGGAGTATTTCAACAAGGTATTCGCCCCATACTACATGGCGCACCGGCCGGGCTCGACGCCGCAGTCGTTGCAGGCTGACAATCGTCTCGACATCATCGGCGCGGCTCTACGCGATAGCGCCGATTACTACGCCCAGACCAACAGTGACGACCTGATTCTGGACACGGCGGAGCTGGCGTGGCTGCGGACCACGCTGGGAAGCCGGATCGCGGTCTATGATCACGGTGGGCATCTGGGCAACCTGGGTGAGCGGCGGCAGATCGCCGACATGTTGGATATGCTGGCGGGGCGTTGGCAGGGGCAGGAGCCGCAGCCGCATCAGCCGCAAGGGCCGCCGCCGCAGCAGGGGCGGACGCCGTGAGGGCTCCACTGGCGACCGGGTTGCTGGCCGGGGTGATGGTGTTGGTTCTGGGCGGGTGTGCCACTGAGGGGGTATCGGTCCGCCGGCTGCCGTCGGAGACGCCTGCGGCTGACAATGCCGTGGCCATGAGAAGAGCAGAGGAGTTCGCCGCCGCCAACGGCGCTAACCCGGGCTCCACAGGCGCCGCCACCATCGGCTCGAATGCCGAGCCGGCGCTCGTGCCCCTGACCCCCGCCGAAGCCCCCTCTATGTACACCTACGACCCGTTGGAGCGAATAAACCGCTTCACCTATCGTTTCAACGCTCGTTTCGACGAGCATGTGTTTCTCCCGGTGGCGAATGGATATCGCCGGGTGCCGGGTCCGATCCGGGCCGGGGTCCACAACTTCTTCCGTAACCTCTCCGAAGTGACCAGCACCATCAACTACGGTCTGCAGTGGCGGCTCGGTAACGGGGCGCGCAGCCTCGGGCGGTTCGCTATCAACGGCACCATCGGTATCGGCGGGCTGTTCGATGTCGCCTCGAAACTGAAACTCTCGAATGAGCAGACGGGCTTCAGTGCGACACTGTCGACCTGGGGCGTGCACCCCGGGCCCTACCTGGTCATTCCGCTGCTCGGTCCGTCGACCTTTCGTGATGGTTTCGGCTTTCTGGCGGATTACGGCATCGAGTACGGCGTCAACGTGGCGAATTTATATCGCGGCAACAAGACCTACCCGCTCGGGGTCGTCAACGCAGTCGATCAACGCGCGGCGATCGACTTCCGTTACTACGGCAGCGGCTCGCCGTTCGAGTATGAAACCATCCGCTTTCTGTATGTTCACCGGGATCTGATCCAGGACGAGGCGCTGCGCGCGCGTGGGCGGCGTAAGCCGCAAAACCCCGCCGCGCCGGCGGGGAAGTGATCGCGGCGGCAATCCTCTGCGTGGGTCTGCTCACTGCCTGGGGCTGTTTTGCCCTGTGGTTCCAGGCGCCAGGCGGTCGGTTGCCGCGAGGTCTGGGTACTGTCCTGAGAGGCCTGGCTGTATCCCTGTGGGGTTTGTTCGGGGTCGTAATTGTCGTCGCCTTGACGCGCGGTGTTGTCGCTATCAGCCTTGCGGGCTTCGGCCTCGTATTCGCGGCGCTCCTGTTGTGGTGGCGGCAGATACTGCCCTCCAACGATCGTGAATGGGCGGACGAGGTGGCGAGGATGACCACGGGTGTCGTCGACGCCGACCGCGTCACTCTCCGCAATGTGCGTCATTTCGACTGGCGTACCAGGACCGACTACACACGGCGCTGGGAGACCCGGGTCTACGATCTGCGCCGCTTGAATTCACTCGACATGGTTCTGTCTTACTGGTCGATGCCGGCGATCGCGCACGTGCTCATCTCGTTCGGTTTCGACGATGGCGAGCATGTTGTTTTCTCAGTGGAGATCCGGCGTGAGAAGACGGAAAGTTTCTCGGAGATCGGTGGCTTCTTCAAGGAGTTCGAGCTCAGTATCATCGCCTGTGACGAGCGTGACGTGATCCGGGTGCGGACCAACGTGCGCGGCGAGGACGACTATCTCTATCGGATCCGTATGCCGGTCGCCGAGATGCGCTCGCTATTCCTGTCTTATGTGGAGGCGGCCAACGAGTTGGTGCGCCAGCCCCGGTTCTACAACACCCTCACAGCCAACTGTACCACCATCATCTACCAGATGACGAAGCGGATCGTGGGTCATCTACCGATGGATTACCGGCTGCTGCTGTCGGGCTACCTGCCTTCTTACGTCTACAAGGTCGGTGGCCTGGACGCCCGGTACTCGCTGGAGGAACTCCGCGCGCGCGGGCGCATTACCGACCGTGCGAAGGAATCCGATCGGCTCGACACCTTTTCGGCGGACATCCGCCAGGGCGTGCCACCGGTCGAACCCACGCCGGAGGCTCTGTAATGAATGGATCGAGAATGGGGATGGCGCTGCTGATTTCCGTGGTCCTGTTGGATCCCGTCGCGATCCGGCCGGCCGCTGCCCAATCCATCGTCCAGGATGTGGTGATTGATCACGATCCGGGTGCCGGTGAGCCGCTCGAAAAGGCAGTGGACTATTTCACATCGAAGGCCTTCCCAAGCGTGGTTGTTGGTAATGGGCGTGGTGGCCTGTTTCTCTATCGCTCGGCGTCGGGCAATTTGCAAGGGCCGTGGAAGCGCTCCGTCATTCATTCGAATTGGTCCGCGTATGAGCGGGCGCGCGCCATTCGATTCCCCGGCCACGCTTACCCTGACGTGGTCGCTTCCATTGGCAACCGCATCGTGTGGTTCGAGAACCCAATGAACGGCACGGAACCCGCCGCGGTCACACGTCCGTGGATGCCGCACGTCATCAATTCTGACCACGGGTGCCACGATATCCGGCTGGAGGATCTCGATGGCGACGGGAAAGTTGATGTGATCTGCTCGGCCGGCATTCTCCTGCGGGCGCCGGCCTTTGTCGCCTTTCAGAACGATCCTCTCAACTGGCAGGTGATCGACAATGTCGCCGCCGTGGGCGATGACATTGCGGTCGTGAGGGTGGGGGACGATCCCACACCGAACCTCGTTGGCGCCGATCAAACGGGTCAGATCTTCTGGTACGAGAACCCGCGTCTCAAGGGCGGCAATGCCCGCACGGCGAACTGGGTAAAGCACTACATCGGTCCGGGCAATGTGGGTAACGCCTTCGCGGCGGGAAAATGGTCCTCGACCAAGGACGACGTCCTGACTGTCGACAACGAGCATGAAGGACCGGGCGGCACCGGGGATTCACGGGGCATCACCTGGTACGAGCAACCGGTCGATCCGGCTGGGCCGTGGATTGCACACGGGATGGGCGCCAGCTACCGGGATGTCCACGAAATCACCCTGGGGCAGTGGCATGGAGGCGTGCCCTACGTGCTGGTTGCCGAGCAGGAGCAGGCTTGCGATCCCGCCAGGCCGGAAGGCCAGGCGCCCAGTCACCCGGGCGTCCCTTGCCGTATTGCGATGTTTCAGTGGATCGACGGCGCACCGCAGAAAACGGTGCTGGCGTGGCAGGGTACGCACAACCAGGCGCTGCTGCCCTGGGAGGGCGGTTTGCTGATGGCTGACTCGAATCATGGTGCGTACGGCGCCTCGAAGGCCATTCACGTCAGGGTCATCATGCCTTGATGGTAGATTGATACCAGACAGGCGGCAGCCGTTGTCGCATGCTTAAATGTCACGCGAGAGTATGTCTCTCTCTATATAACCCGCTCGATCGAGGCAACGTCATGGCAATGAAAGACGCGAAGAAAACTGAACTGAAGGAACGGCGCAAGGCGCCCCTGGTGACGCCGACCGACCTGGGCTCGAAGGCCTCGGCGGATATCAGCGGTGGCATGAACGCGATCCTGGCCGATGTGTTCGCGCTGTACCTGAAGACGAAGAATTTCCACTGGCACATGAGTGGTCCGCATTTCCGCGACTACCACCTGCTGCTGGATGAGCAATCCGACCAGATCTACGCCATGACCGATCCCATCGCAGAGCGGATCCGTAAGGTCGGCGGCTCGACGCTGCGCTCGATCGGCCACATCGCCAAACTCCAGCGTATCAAGGACAACGACGCCGATTACGTCGATCCGCCGGACATGTTGGCGGAGCTGCGAGAGGACAATCAGTCACTGGCCGCACGCTTACGCGAAGTGCACGACGTCGTGGACGAACTGCGCGATATCGCGACCGCCAGCCTCATCGAGAACTGGATCGATGAGACCGAGCGGCGCGTGTGGTTTCTGTTCGAAGCGAGTCGCCGCAGCGCCTGAACGGAACCGCTGGCTCGTCAGTTCCGCCACCTGCGGGACTGCACGGCACACCTCTTGCTGAAGGTGCATACGCCGGGTCGGGGACTTGGAGTCCCCGATGCCGCGTGTGATTTATAACACCTGAGTGGGAGAAGACCATGATGAGGGGCAGTTTTCTGTTATCGGCGGCGGTGGCCGCGATGTTGGTACTGGCCGGCTGCAACAAGGCCGAGTCGCCGGACAAAGTGGCGAGCGACGTCGCCAAAGCGACCGAGTCAGCAGAAAAGAAGGATGCGCGCGCCGAGGAGCGGGCTGAAAAAACCGACGCCGCCGTGACCAATGAGCTGTCGAAGGACGTCGACAAGGCGAACGGCAAGGAAGTGCGCGCCGCCGCTGACGATGCCGTCATCCAGGCGGAAGGCGAGAACAAGATCGCGTTGGCGAAGTGCGAAGCGCTCGCGGGCGATGCGCTGAAGGCGTGTAAGGACCAGGCGAACTCAGAGCTCGATATGGTCAAGCAGCGCGCCAAGGCGTTGAAGTCAGATCGCGGCTAACAGCCCCGCGGGTGCCGGGGCGCGAACTGTGCCGCCGGTGAGTCAGATTCCGCGGGTCCGCGCCGCTGCCGACCCGCTGGATGGAGACGGCGACCGGCGCCGTCTGCGGGTTAGGCCAACGCCTTGATCGCTTTCGCGATCCCGTCCGGATCCAGCCCCTGGTGACCCATCTGCTGCCACAGCCCGCCTGAGCCTTCCCGGTTGGTTCCGAGGTGGTCGTAGCGGCCTTTGAAGCCGGCCTGCAGCAGATAAGTGCCGAAGCGGCTTCCCAGTCCGGTCTTCACGTTCCAACCCTCGGCGACGAGCACGAACGGAACGCCCGCCAGCGTCTTCATCATGTCCTGATCGACGACGTTGAGTGTTGCTTTGTTGATGAGGCCGACCTTCACGCCCTGCTCCTGCAGGCGGATGACCGCATCCAACGCGCGATACACCGTCTCGCCCATCGCGACGACGTAACCGCCGCCCGGAGGGGCCGCGCGCACGATGTGATCTTTGCCGGGCTCGAACGGCTTGCCCTGGTAGAGCGGCTTACCGTCTTCGCCGAGAATGTCAGGTACGGGTGCGCGGGTGGTGAATACGAACCGCAGCCCCGGATCGTTGAAAATGCGCTTCACGCAGGCGGCGAACTGGTGTTGGTCGACCGGGAAGTACAGTCGGGTGGTATCCGGGCCGTGCACCGGCGTCACGCCACCATCGGCGTACATGCTGTTGATGCCGAAGTGACAGGTGTTGTCCGCCATGTCATCGACACCGCTGTGACTGAAGTGCGCCAGCACGTTGGAGAAGTTCAGGCGCGCCATGGTGATCTCGCTGACACACATCTCGAGAAAGGCGCTGAAGGTGGCGTAGATACCTTGTTTGCCTTTCTCCGAGCCGAAACCGGCCGCGGCGGAGTAATTGCCGCGCTCCATGATGCCGCCGCGGACGAACACCTCCGGATGCTTCTTGCGGATGTGATGCAGACCGCAGGAGCCCTCGAGATCGTTGTCGAACACCTTCACACTGGCGATGCGGTCCGCGTCGCTCATGCCGTCGAGAATCTCGTTGACGATCTTGCCGAAATCGTCACGGTTCTTGCCGACGCCGCTCGAGCCTTTGTAGCTGAGCGGGCTCTTGGCAGGCTTGGCCGCCTTGAGCATCTCGATCGCCTTCTCGTAGCCGCCGCGCTTCTCCAGGTAGGCGATGGAGATTTCGGTCTCGAGCACCTCGTGCGCCTTCGGGCTGCCCTCGACACCGACGATGCCCGGAGCCATGGGCCGTTTGATGATCAGGGCGTGCGGTTTCTGGTCGGAGAATGCGCGGCAGAGATCGATGTAGAGCGCATCGAGATCCTCACCCATGGTGGTCTCTGTCTGCAGGCCATAGCCGGACAATGTCCGGGTCAGGTCATAGCCCGCCATGTACTCCTGCGGGTGACCTGCGATCGTGACGTTGTTGTCGTCCACGAGAACCTTCACGGCGAGTTGCTTGCCAACCGCGAGGCGAGCGGCCTCGGCGTTGTCACCTTCCATCTCGGCTCCGTCGGATCCGAGCATGACGACGGACTTGCCGGGGTTCGCCATGGCGACGCCATTGCAGAACGCCCACATATGCCCGAGGCGGCCAGAGGCGAATTCGACTCCGGGTGTCAGCCCTTTTTCCGGATGGCCAGGCAACCCACTGTCGAACTCACGGTAGTGCAGCAGCCGTTCCGCCGGCATCGCGCCGTTCAGCACGCTCAGTAGATATTGCGTCGCTACGCGGTGTCCCGCCTCATCGTAGAACACCGGCACGATGGGCGCGCCGTTGGCAATGAAGGCGCGAATGATAGTGAGCTCGGGAACGGTGTCGTAGGCGCCGCCCGTGTGGCCGGACAAGCCTTTCGCGCCGGCGAGCGCGGTGAAGAACACGATGGTGTCCCTGCACAACTGGATATTGTGCTTGAGCGTCGCTTTCTGCGCGTCGGTCAGCGTGGTGACGGTGGGGTCGAGCTTGAGCGGCTGCAGTTTGCCCAGGTCGATCGGAAAGGTTTCGTTGGCCATAGTCCCAGCATTCCTGTTCATTACTTCCGCAACAATTGTGGTGCAGGATAGCGTGCCTCAAATTTCGCCTCTTGTACCACCGCACCTCATGGAGTGACAGCCCATAATGAGTGACCAGACCGAAGCGAGCCGGGGACTCTTCCGAGCATTCCCGTACGACCTCGAGGGGTTCAGGGAACTGGCCGGGCTGGCGCTGGACCTGCGCGCTTCCTGGAATCACGCCAGCGAGCAGGTCTGGCGGGCTCTCGATCCGGTCCTGTGGGACCTGACGCACAATCCCTGGGCCGTGTTGCGCACCGCCTCGCGCGATCACATCGAAAAGCTGCTCGCCGATCCGGAGTTTCGCGGCCGGGTGGACCAGATCGAGCACGCCAAGCGGGAGGCGCTGGCGAAGCCGGCCTGGTTTCAGCAGGCGCATCCGCAGTCCCCGCTCAAGCACATCGCGTACTTCAGCATGGAGTTCATGTTGAGCGAGGCGCTGCCGATTTACTCGGGTGGCTTGGGCAACGTGGCGGGGGACCAGCTGAAGGCCGCGAGTGACCTGGGCGTGCCGGTCACCGGAGTGAGTCTCCTCTACAGTCAAGGCTACTTCCGCCAGGTGATCGATGCGAACGGCGGGCAGCAGGCGATGTACCCGTATAACGATCCGGGTCAATTGCCCATCGTTCCGCTGCGCGGACCTAACGGCGACTGGCTGCGCCTGCAGCTGAATCTGCCGGGTCACTCGATCTGGCTGCGTGCGTGGCAGGTGCAGGTGGGGCGGGTAAAGCTCTATCTGCTCGACAGTAACGATGTTGCCAACTACCCCGCTTATCGCGGCATCACGAGTGAGCTCTATGGCGGCGGCTCCTATCTGCGCCTCATGCAGGAACTCGTGCTCGGGATCGGCGGGTGGCGGCTGCTCGCGGCGCTCGGGATCGAGCCGGAAGTCTGCCATCTCAACGAAGGACACGCGGCGTTCGCGGTGTTGGAACGCGCGCGGAGCTTCATGTCCGTGAGCGGGCTACCGTTCCATGCCGCGCTGGCCGCGACCAGCGCCGGAAATCTCTTCACGACACACACGGCGGTGGCCGCCGGTTTCGATCGCTTCGCTCCGGATCTCATCGAGAGCCTGCTCGGAGACTATGCCCGCACGTCATTGGGCATCTCGAGTGATGAGCTGTTGGGTTTGGGCCGGCAGAACCCCCACGATCCGACCGAGAGTTTCAATATGGCGTACCTGGCGATACGGGGCAGCGCCGCTGTGAACGCCGTCAGCCGTCTTCACGGGGTGGTGAGCCGCAGCCTGTTTCAGTCATTGTTTCCCCGTTGGCCGACGGAGGAGGTGCCCGTTGGTTATGTAACGAATGGCGTGCATACACCAACATGGGTCGGCGCGGGCGCGGATGCGCTCTGGGCCAAGGTTTGCGGTCCGGATCGGTGGGTGGGGAATTCGACTTCCCATGATGCCCAGATGGGCGCGGTCGAGCCGGTGGAGCTGTGGCAGTTTCGCAGCGCCGCGCGTAAGGAGCTCATCGAATACGCGCGCGAGCGGATTTCGCGCGAGCTCGCGACCTCGGGTGCCGCACCAGGCGAGGTGGCGGCTGCGCGCCGGATGTTTGATCCAGATGTCCTGACGATCGCGTTCGCGCGCCGCTTCGCGACTTACAAGCGGCCGAATCTGCTGCTGCACGATCCGCAGCGGCTGTTGCGGATCCTGACCAACACCCAGCGCCCGGTGCAACTCATCATGGCCGGCAAGGCGCATCCCGCGGACGAGCCCGGGCAGGCGTTGATCCGCCAGTGGGTCCAGTTCATCCGTAATACCGAAGCACGCCGGCATGTCATTTTCCTCAGCGACTACGACATGTTGCTGACGGAGCGCCTGGTGCAGGGCGCGGACGTCTGGCTCAATACTCCGCGCCGGCCGTGGGAAGCCAGCGGAACGAGCGGCATGAAGGTACTCGTCAATGGGGGTATCAATCTGTCGGAGTTGGACGGCTGGTGGGCGGAGGCTTATACGCCGGAGGTGGGCTGGGCTTTGGGCGACGGGCGCGAGCATGGGGATGATCCGCAGTGGGATGCGGCGGAGGCCGAGGCGCTTTACCAACTCCTCGAGCGCGAGGTGATACCGGAGTTCTATACCCGCGACGGCCAGGGTATTCCACTAGCCTGGGTCGAGCGGGTGCGCGCCAGCATGGCGCAACTCACAGGGCAGTTCTCCACGAGCCGCACCGTTCGCGAATACACCGAGAAGTTCTATCTTCCCGGCGCGAAGGGCTACGCCGAGCGGTCTGCCAACAAAGGCGCCCTGGGAGACCAGATCTCCCGTTGGCGCACTGAAATAGAAGAGAAAGGGGCATCGGTCCGCTTCGGTGAGATCAAGGTGAGCACCGCCGGCGGTCAACACAGCTTCGAGGCGCAGGTTTATCTCAACGGTCTTGCGCCCGAAGCGGTCCGGGTCGAGCTGTTTGCCAGCGGTGAGCCGCCGCTGCGGCAGGAGATGCGGCCGTTACAACAGTTGGTGGGCACCGGCCATGCGTGGGCGTACGGCGCGCAGGTTTCCGCGAGTCGTCCGGCAAGGGACTACACGGCTCGCGTCGTGCCCAGTCATGTGGGAGTCGCTGTTCCGTTGGAAGCCCCGTACATCCTGTGGCAGCACTAGCTTCCGCGGTCGCTCAGTAGCCGACCGCCTTGCCGGTCTCGTTGCGGGCGTCGCTCGCACCGAGGCGGCGGCCGCTGTCGAGATCGATCTCGATGCACTCGCCGTCGCCGACGCCACCGAAGGTGATGTCGTTGCCGCGCTCCTTGAGGAGGGCGAGGGTGTCGGGGGAGAAGCGATTGCGCTCCATCATGATACGGTCGGGCAACCATTGCTCGTGGAAGCGCGGGGCGTTGACGGCCTGTTGAATGTCGAGACCGTAGTCCGCCACACCGGTCAGGATGTTGGCAACAGTGGTGATGATGGTCGGTCCACCGGGAGTCCCCAGGACCAGCCAGAGCTTGCCTTGCTTCAACACGATGGTGGGCGTCATGGCCGATAGCGGCCG
>DATMQL010000189.1:0-2002 GCA_035566815.1 Steroidobacteraceae bacterium
CCGACCGCGTCCGGCTTCATGACCGGCACGTACGGCATGATCAGCGCTGCAGGCGAGGCCTTCGACATCAAGATACCCGCTTTTTCGTTGGACATGCCGCAGCGAAGGCGCACGATCAACTGACGGCTGCATTTATTCCGCATATCGGATGTTTCCGCGGGCCGTACCCTGTCGTGGGCGGGGCGCGGCCATGACGACCGCGTCACGTCGCATCAGGATGCCGTCTCGCGCACCTCCGACGGGTCAAACGCATAGATCGAATTGCAGAACTCGCAGGTGACAAGGATTTTGCCGTTTTCCACCATGTGATCGCGGTCTTCCTGGGGAAAGCTTCGGAGCATCTGTTCTACCCTCTCACGCGAACAAGAGCAGCGGGCGCGCAGATCCCTGCTGCGAAACACCCGCACTCCTCGTTCGTGAAAAAGACGATAGAGAAGCTGCTCGGACGACAACTCCGGGTCCAGTAATTCGAGGTCCTGGACCGACGCCACAAGCGCGCGGCCTTCGAGCCAAGCTTCATCCTCGGGCGACTCGCCCAGCTGCATTCCGGGCGGAACGTCGCCGGGGTCCAGATCAGGCCGGCGAGCCCGCTCCTCCGATGCAGGCAGGAATTGCAGAAGAAGGCCCCCAGCCCGCCAGCGGTGCCGGGCGCCATTGCCATCGGCTCGGAACTCCTCGGCTACGGCCAAGCGTACTCGCGTGGGAATCTGTTCCGAGCGCAGAAAGTATTCGTGCGCGGCATGTTCGAGGTCCTTGCCCTCCAGCGGCACGATTCCTTGGTATCGTGCCGTGTCGGGGCCCTGGTCGATGGTCATCGCCAGATGGCCTTGACCGAGCAGTGCGCCGGGACCCGCACTGCCCGATGCGATCGCAGCAGCGACCCGACTCGCATCGAATCTGGCGCAGGCGCGCACCTGGTCCGGAGTAGTGTAATCGACCACCAGCATCCGCACCGGACCGTCGCTCTGCGTCTGCAGAATGAAGCGGCCCTCGAACCTAAGTGTCGAGCCGAGCAGGACGGTGAGCACGATCGCCTCGCCGAGGAGCCTTGCGACTGGCGCGGGGTAGCGATGCCGTGAAAGAATGCTATCGATCGCTGGACCGAAGCGCACCAGACGGCCCCGCAGGTCGAGCGCTTCGACCTGGAAGGGCAGAATCGTGTCGTCTGCGGAAGTCGCCGCCGGCGCACGCGTCGGAATGACAACATGGGGTTCTGGCATGCCGCCTGAATATAATGTGAAGCGAGAAAAGTGACACCGCTCGCGGGCGCGATGACCCGAACTCGCGTTTACAGCGCTGCGGGGGTCGGTTGCCCGAAGCACCATGCCAGGATGCCTTTCTGGGCGTGCACCCGGTTCTCGGCCTCATCGAACACGATCGATTGCGGCCCGTCGATCACCTCATCCGTGACCTCTTCGCCGCGATGCGCAGGCAGACAGTGCATGAACACCGCACTTGGCTTTGCCTGGGACAACAGGGCGACATTCACCTGGTAGGGCTTGAGCAGATTGTGCCTGCGCTGGCCATTCCTGTCGCCCATCGAAACCCAGGTATCCGTCACCACGCAATCCGCACCTTTCACCGCTTCTTCCGGATCGCGGCCGACGCGGATAGAGGCGCCGGAACGTTCGATCCAGTCGATCAGCGATTTCTTCGGAGCGAGCTCAGCAGGTGTGGCGACCCGCAGCTGGAACTCGAATCGCTCGGCCGCATGCATCCAGGACACGAGCACGTTATTGGTTGCGCCGCTCCAAGCCACGGTCTTACCGCGGATGAGGCCGCGGTGCTCCTCGAAGGTCATCACGTCCGCAAGCACCTGGCACGGGTGCGATTGACGCGTGAGCCCGTTGATCACAGGCACCGTAGCGTAGCGCGCGAGCTCGACCACCATGGCGTGGTCGAGCTCGCGAATCAGGATGGCGTCTACGTAGCGCGACAGCACGCGCGCTGTGTCAGCCATGGTCTCGCCGCGACCGAGTTGCATCTCCTGTCCCGTGAGCAC
>DATMQL010000190.1:0-11127 GCA_035566815.1 Steroidobacteraceae bacterium
CGTGGGCCTCCGAGACCGGGCCGGGCATGATCAGCTTCTCGAGGATAGCGGCGCGCGCCCCGTGACCGGATGACAGCGCGATTGACACGAAAACCAGCGCCCTCGCGTATTTGCGTAACGCGAGCATCCGTACTCGCTATCAGTGAGTGCGCATCAGTAAACGTGCACCGAAATGACGTGCACGATGCCGGCTGCGATGAGAATGAGGAACAGCGGCACATGCACCACTCGCCAGGCTGAGAACAGTCGTTCGTACACCCGAAATTCGACGATGTCTCGCGTCGCCCGCAATCGCTGCGAGATGTAGTCGAATGTCACTTGCTCGAAGCGCTCTCGTTGCGCGGCTATGGCCTTGTGGCGGGCAGCGTTGTTGTCGATCGCAGCTCGGGCGTAGTTACAGAGGCGGCGGCGGCTCTGGGCGTGTCGCCCGGCGACGGCGAAGGGAGCCAGGACGATGCTGGGGCCGGTCCATTCCGCCACCTCCTGAATCTCGCGCTCTTCATTGTAGAGACGCTCGGCGAGCTCGGGCAGCAGCAGAAGTCTGCTGCCACGCTCCTTGATCTCGTGTGCACGGCGCTCCAGTTCGGCCTGGGTAGCTTTACGCCCGTCGGTGCAGGAGTGGGTTTTCGCGTAGCAGTAACGGCCGAACAGGCCACTGGCGGCGACCAGCAACATGGCGACGAGGGCGATGTTGCTGTTGGTTGCGCCGAGACTGAAGCCACAGTGCACCAGGATCAGCAGCGGGGCTACGGTTCCCAGCATGATCAGCAGGCGGAACGAGAGCAACCGTTTGCGGAAGGGGTAGAGGGATTGCACCAGGAGCAGGACGCCACCGCAGACTCCGAGCGCATAGCCGATGCCGCTTCTCGGACTCATATAGCTGGTGACCGGCATCTGTGTGCCGAGGACCAGGACGAGCGCGGCGGCAATGAAAAGCGCGCGTTCGGGTGAGAAGCGTGTGCGAGCCTGCCGCATGAGGGTGCCGTCAGCTTATTTTGTGGTCGATCGAGATGTTGACGGCGTGCGTGGTATGCGGATCCACGTTCGCCAGCCTGCCGACCAGGTCACCGGCGCGTGGCAGCGCCTCGCCGGTTGCCGAAATCCGCGCTTCGAGCTGCACGGTTTTCGCGGCGGAGAGATTCCGGCCGGGAATCATGGCGTCCGCGTCGTCGAGCACGAATGAGACCGGCCAGCGATCCACGCGCAGTCGCAAGACGGCGAGCGGCGGGCCCGGTGTGGAGCCATCGGTCGCGTAGATGAAGAGAGTGGTACCGGGAGCCGCCTGCCCGGCGAGTTCGCCCGAGATCTGTACGGTTCCGGAAATTCGGCTGCCATCCGTCGCAGCCACATGCGTGCGCGCCGCACGCGCTTCGTCAGTTCGTCCCATGTAATCGTACGACTGCGCCAGCAGGCGCCATTCGTCGTCTGTTCCCCCTTTCGTTGCAAGCCGCTCAGCAAGACTCCGGGTGACCTCATCGAGTGCGCCAGCGTTGACGCCCTTCGGGGCGGCGGAGCCGCTCGTTGCGGTGGAACCGGTTGTGTCAGTGGCTGCGATGCTGGTGTCGGCCACGCTGGGCCAGTTATCTCCGGGCATCAACAGGCTGGATGTGTTGGTTATGGTGAAGTGGGTGTTCCTGTCAGTGCCGATGAGCAGGTAAATGCCGAGCGCACCCGCCATCAGGCCCGATGCCGCGCCGGCGAGGAACCAGTAAGTATCCCGAGGTGACATAAGCGTCCATCAGGTCGTCGAACAGGAACGCATCCTAGTTTTATCCCGTGTCAAACAAAGCGTCCAAGCGTCGCGGTTCGCAGACTCGGGTGCCACTCTCATCGACAATGGGCACCTGTATGCAGCGCATGTCGGTGAAAGGCGACGTCTTTGTTCAATCCAAACACGAGGTTACTTTGTCGGGGCGCGGCGTGTATCCGGCGCCACAAAATCTGCGAACGGCGACACAGGTACGAGACCGCATGAAACTGCTCCAGGTGTGTTGCGCCTGCCTGCCACTGGCGCTGGCTGCGTGCGGTCTGATTCCGCAGCACCGGACTGCGGCGTCCGTCACGGACGCGGCGAAATCGCGGGCTCCCGATAGTCCTCCGGCGGCGGAAGCGAAGGCGTTCTTGCGGACCAAGCAATTCGCCGCAGCCCTTCATGAGTTGCAGCTCGCGGCGGAGCATAGCGACGCACAGTCGGAGTATCTGCTCGGGCTCGTTTATGCTAATGGCCTGGGTACCCCTGTTTCGGAGGCCGACGCACGGCATTGGCTGGCGGCAGCGGCCGAAAAATCGTACCCGGAGGCTGCGCGGGCCCTGGCGGGGCTCGCTATTCCTCCGACACGGAGTGCCTCGGGCGATGTGCAACTCGCGCGGGAGCTGTTGATCTGGGCCATCCGGCACGCCGATGAGAAGTCCGTCGAGACGTTCACCAAAGCGGCGGGTGTGGAGACCGCGGACGCCTTCGGGCGCCCACCGCTGTCGTACGCGGTGACGAGCGGATCGGAGACCGCAGTGAAGCGGTTACTGGCGGCGGGCGCATCCGCGGACCACGCCGACCATTTCGGAGTGACCCCGCTGATGCTCGCCGCCGAAGGGGAAAGCGAGCCCATTTTCGATTCGGTCATGGCGGGGACCAGGAAACTCAATGCGCATGACAGCGTCGGCAATACTGCGCTTTTCTACGCGGCTCGCGTCGGTCGAACGCGGCATACCGTGCGGCTTCTCGCCGCCCACGCGTCATTCAACGACACGAACGCAGACGGTTGGACGGTGTTGGATGTAGCCGGGAAGACCGGACACGCGGAGGTCGCGCGGGTTCTGCGCGATGCCGGCGCCACTGGTAGTTTGAAAGTCGCGATGGTGCGGGTTGAGACGGGCGTCGATCCGACACGCCCTGGCGAGTTATACGATAACTGGCCGGCTGTGGCGATCGCGGCGAGTCGCGACGACGCAGATGCCGTCGAAGCACTCTTGACTGCCGGCGCCCGGGCTGACGAACCCACACCGTGCGGCGACACGCCATTGATCGTCGCGGCGAAGTACCATGCGGCGACGGTTATCGCCCCTTTGTTGAAAGCCGGGGCCGTTGCGGGCCTTGCCAATAATGATGGCACGACGGCTTTGGGGTACGCCGCGGCGCATGGAGTTACGGACGTGCTCGATGCGCTGTTAGGGAAGGGCGTGTCTCCTGATATACGGGGACTTGCCGAAGACCCGCCGCTCGTGCGTGCTGCTCGCGCTGGGGACGTGACGGCTATCAAATTGCTCCTCGACGCCGGCGCTGACATCAACGCCGCCTACCCGGGTCGAGTGACCGCGCTCATGGTGGCCGTCGCGGCGCCGGACCCCGAGATAGTGGAAATCCTGATGGCGGCGAAGCCAAATCTCACGATCAGAGACCGCCTCGGCCGGAACGCGTTGTGGTTTGCCGCCAGTGGCGGCAATGAGCAGCTTGTCGACAAGCTGCTGGCTGCCGGCTCGCCTGTCGACGGACCGTCGCTCCAACAGTCACCGCTTTTCGCCGCGGTCCAGGCTGGGCGCGCCGGCGTGGTGCAGCGCCTGCTACGCAAAGGACTATTGCCCGACGCGAAGAACACCGCAGGCGACACGCCGCTGATCTCCGCGGCCGCGCTTGGTGACGTGGTGGTCGTGCGCACGCTACTCGACGGCGGGGCGTCGGTCGATGCCCAGAACGCTGCGGGCAACACGGCGCTCATTGTGGCGACTCGCGAGGGGCACACTGAGGTGTGCCGGCTACTGCTGCAAGCAGGCGCCAATGCGGCGCTTCACAATCAGGATGGGAGCGATGCGGTTGATACGGCCACGCGACGGCACCTCACCGCGATCGTTGCCTTGTTGGAAAGTCGCTGAGTCGAGCGTCAACGGCCGCGCGAGTCGAGCTTGAACTGCAGGCGCAGTTGCAGATGCGACTCGACGGGGACGCCGTTTATCGTCTTCGGGTCGTACTTCCAACGGCGCACCGCTGCGACAGCGGACCGGTTGAAGATTTCCGACGGCTCGGCGTCGAGGACCAGGACGTCGGTGACCTTGCCTTGCGAAGTTACTGTGAAGCTGACATCGACGGAGCCCTCGATGCCTTTTCGGGCAGCGTCGTGGGGGTATTCCGCGGCGATGTGTTGGACGAGTCGCGGCTCCTGGGTGTCCGGCGGCGGCGCTGGCGAGCCGGGGCGGCGCGGGGTCGCCAGCGCCGGGGGTGGGGTGGCCTCCGGTTGAGTTGCGGCGCTGCCGAGGCTCGAATCCTCGAGGGTTCGGCCGGAGAAGGTGGCGACCGTGGTGGCTGATACCGGGGTGGCGACCGCCTCAGACGTGGACGCAGTGTCGCGGTTGTCGTCAGGTTGCCTGCGGGAGATTCCTGCCGCTGATGCGCTCGCTGGCGCCGATGAGGCCCGTGCACTCGAGGCGCCCGACCTTGAAGGTGCCCTGGCCGACGCCACTCTTGCCGAAGCGTCCCGGTTGGTGGCTTCGAGCCGCTTGAGGAGCGACTCGAAAAACGGTAGTCGCGGGTGGTCGGGCGCGATCTGCTGGAGAGCCGCCACGTCGGTGCGCGCGGTTTTGAAGTTGTCCTGTTGGAAGGCCACTTCGGTGTCCGCCACGAGCTTGACGACTTCCGGCGGGAAGTGTGGACTCCGTGTGGCCGACACGTTGGTCGCGAGGGCGACGGGCTCGTCCTTGGTGTTGAAGATCTTGAATGACAGCGCCAGGCCGCCCAGGACGAGAATCACACCGGCGCCGACGAGGAAGGCGCTTCGCCCGGGAGTCGTTTCGCTCGGCAGTGGGTACCCTTTCGGGCGTGTCACGATGTCGAGTTTGGATGCCGAGGCCAGCGCTGATGGAGTGGGCGGGCGAGGGACCTGGCGCGGCTGGCCGGGCACCGCGGCGCCTTGCGCGCGGGCGGTCGTGCGGGGCGAGGATGTTTGGGCCCGTGCGGGTGCCGACGCCACGACCGTGAGAGCTTCTGGCGTTCGTGCGGGCGCCGATGCCACAACCTGCGGTGCCACTCGGGCCACGGCGGGGGTCGGCGAGGGCTCCGCCTCCTCCACCCCGGCTTCTGGGGCCTCCTCGGCGTATTCCTCGGTACCCGACGCGGCGGAAAGCGCCGCCAGCAGTTGCCGCGACTGGATCGGGTAGGCCAGCGTCCGGAACAGGCTGAAGGGCCCCAGGCGGCCCTTCAATAGCTTCAGCCGCTCGCGCTCGGCGGCAAAGATCCGCAGCATTTCGGGGCGAGTCCGGGCGAGCTGTCCCAGCAGCTCGAGGCCCGAGCCGTCTTCCAGGCGCTCGCCGGCCACAATGACATCGAAGTCATTCACCCGCACGAGGTCGAGGCAGTCTGCCTTGTTCGTGACGGCATCAATACTGAAATACTCTCCCAGCGTACGGGTGATCGCTGTGAGGAGTGTTGAATCCTGATCGACGACGAGGACGCGCATAAATCCGTGGCAGCTCCAATCCCTGGGAGCCTTGTTTGGCTCCTGTCTACATACAGCGACAGGGCCTAAGCGGGCGCCGCTCCAGATCACGTTTCCATAATACCGATACCGGACCGGGGCGAATGTCTGACCGGGACCTCAGTGCAGGCGCCGTGCATGGATCACATTCGGCACCCCTTCCAAACGCTTCAGAACGCGGACGAGTTGCTCGAGATCGCCGATCGCCGCGGTGACCCGCACGTGGGCCGTTCCAGCGCTACGATCCGTAGTGGTCGTCATGGCCTCGATGCTCAGCCGCTCGAACGCCAGGACGTCGGTTATGTCACGTACCAGGCCTCTGCGGTCGTAGGCGGTGATCGACAACTCCACGCTGGGACTACCGCCATTGGTCGCAGCCCATGCGACTTTCAGCACCCGCTCGGGCTTTGTGGCGCGCATTCGCACCAGGCTGGGGCAGTCGCTGCGATGGATAGTAACTCCACGGCCCACTGTTACATAGCCCGCGATCGGCTGCGGCCGCAACGGAGCACAGCAACGGGCGAGGGTAGCCGGCAAGTCGCCCACGCCTTCGATCTCAACGGGCGAGCCGCCGCGGCGGGTACTCGCAGGCGCGGGACGGGGGACCGGCGCGTGTCGCCGGGCCTCGACGGGTTGGGAGCCCGGCAGCCGGGCGGCGGCCTGCAGGAGTTGTGTGACAGTGATCTCACCTTCGCCGAGAAGTTGGTAGAGATGGTCGGCGTCACGGGCTTCCAGCGCTTGCACCAGGGCGGAAAACTGCTCCTGCCGAAAGCCGACCCGCTGCAATTCGCGCTCGGAGATGGTGCGGCCGGCGCTGCGGTTGTCGCCCACGTCCTGTTTACGGAACCAGCCACGGACTTTGGACCTGTTGCGAGGGGAGACGAGATAACCCTGCTCCGGGGCCATCCAGTCGCGGCTCGGTGCTTCCTGCTTACCGGTGATGATTTCCACGATTTCGCCGTTCGAGAGTGTGTAGGTGAGCGGCACGATGCGGCCGTTTACCTTCGCTCCACGGCACCGATGCCCGAGGGAAGTGTGGACGTTGTAGGCGAAGTCGAGCGGTGTCGAGCCGCGCGGCAGATCGATGACCTCACCCTTTGGGGTGAGTGCGTAAATTCGATCCTCGAACAGCTCGGTGCGGACCCTTTCGAGGAAGTCACGTTCCGAATCCGACTCGCCGCCCGAGTTCGGGGTGTCATGTGGCTCGAGAAGCCGTCGTACCCATTCGATCTTCCGCTCGTATTGCGCGTCTCGTGCTCCGCCTTCCTTGTAGGTCCAGTGGGCGGCGACGCCGAGCTCGGCGTGCTCGTGCATCTCACGTGTTCGGATCTGCACTTCCACACTCTTTCCTTGCGGACCCAGGACGGCTGTATGGATGGAGCGATAGAAGTTGTCTTTTGGAGTAGCGACGTAGTCATCGAACTCGCCCTGGATGTAGGGCCACAGGCCGTGCACGACTCCGAGAGCGGCATAGCACTCGGGTATGGAGTCCACGACGACTCTTACCGCGCGCACGTCGAAGAGTTGTTCGAAGGCGAGATGCTTACGCGCCATCTTTCTGTAGATGCTGTACATGTGCTTGGGTCGTCCATACACCTCCGCGCGTACACCCGCCTTGGCGAGCTCCGCCCGCAAGGTCGCACACAGCTCTTCGATGTAACGCTCGCGGTCCGTACGCCGCTCGTTCAACTCCGCGGCGATGCTCCGGTAGTCGTCGGGCTCCAGGTAGCGAAACGCCAGATCCTCCAACTCCCACTTGAGCTGCCAGACTCCGAGGCGGTTGGCGAGCGGGGCGAAGATTGCACGGGCCTCGACTGCGCGCCGTTCCCGCTCTTCCGGTGACGTTTCCCGTGCATGGCGCAGGCCGACGAGTTGCTCGGCTACGCGTGCCAGCACCAGGCGGGGATCGCTTACGACCGCGAGCAGCATCTTGCGAAGCGTTTCGGCCTGCCGGGCGTCGAGACCGCGTGCCGGCGACCAGTCGCGGGGTAGCCCGAGCTCCCCGAGGCGCTGCAGGGCGAGGGCTATGTCTGTCGCCGCGCGGCCGACGATACCGGGCAGCACCTCCGTCTGGAGTTCCTCACGGCCGATGACCGGACGCACCAGCATGGCCGTAGCCAGCTCGACGTCCTCCGTCAGCGCGCCCATGACCTCGGCCGCTTCCGCGCCGATGGCCAGGTCGTCGTGGGCCTGCGGGCTCACCTGCTCGATGGCAATACGCGCCTTGGCGATCGCTTCGTGGATCGCCGGCGAGCAAAGTTGAATGGTCTCCACGGGGTATGCTCTTTCGGACGTGCGCAGGCTTGGCGGCATGTCGCCCGCGCGGGTTTACGGCTATCATACCTGCCTGTTTTCTCAAGCGGTGCCGAAGCTTAGCTTCGTCCCGACGACTCCCCGGTACACATGGCAGGTCACACCAAGTGGGCTAGCATCCAGCTTCGCAGAGCGACACGGGCTAAGGGGAGGGAGAAGGTGCCGGTGCACGCGGTGGGGGGATCCTTCAAGGCGGTGCGCTACGAAGGCTACGGCCCGGGTGGGGCGGCGATCGTAGTGGATTCGGTGACGGATGACCGGAACCGCACGGGCACCACGGTTCGCGACACGTTCCTGAAGTACGGGGGCAACCTGGGCGCGCAGGGTTCGGTGAGCTACCTGTTCCACACCGTCGGGCTCATGACGTTTCCAGCTGGCACGGACGAGGGTCGGCTGATGCAGGTAGCACTGGAAGCCGGGGCCGAGGATGTCGTGCAGGGCGCCGATACGTCCATCGAAGTGCTCGCCGATCCGGTTGAGTTCGAGACGGTGCGGGCGATCCTGACGGACAGCGGGTTTGTACCGACGACTGCCGCGGTGACGGAGCGCGCCTCGATCGGGGCGCCGTTGTCCGGCACGGCGGGGGAATTGACGGTGCGATTGTTGGAAGCTTTGGAAGATCTGGACGACGTACGGGACGTTTATTCGAATGTCGAAATATCGGACGAGGTCCTGGCGCGCATTTGATCCTGTGGCGTTTGCCGCTGGTGTCGCCGCACCGGTGGGTGTCGCGACGCGCGCTGTTGCGTCGACGGCTGCCGCAAGGGGCCGCGCAGCGCTGACCATCAAACCTCATGTGACTACGCGCATCCTGGGTGTCGACCCGGGTTCGCGCCGTACCGGTTTCGGTGTCATCGAATGTCGCGGCTCGGATTACGTGCATATCGCCCACGGATGTCTGAATGTCGGCGGCGCATTGATGGCGGAGCGGCTGCGTCTGATTTTCGATGGACTGCAGGCGCTCATCGGCGAGCATCAGCCCGCCGAAGTTGCCGTCGAGCGCGTTTTCGTCAACCGAAACGTGCAAAGCGCACTGAAGCTCGGGCAGGCCCGGGGGGCGGCGTTGTGTGCCGTGCCCAGGGGCTTGCCCGTGTTTGAATATGCCCCCCGCGCGATCAAAATGGCGCTGGTGGGCTCGGGAGCGGCGGAGAAGTCACAGGTGGCTCACATGATTACGACCTTGCTCCGGCTCCAGGGGCGCATCGGTCCGGACGCATCGGACGCGTTGGCGGTCGCCGTGTGTCACGCTCATTCGCGTCGGCTGCACGCGCTTACGCAGGCGCAAGAATGATTGGATCGGTCCGTGGCCGCATCGCCTCGAAAACTCCGCCGCAGCTCATGGTCGACGTGGGCGGACTCGGCTACGAGCTCGAAGCCCCGATGTCGACGTTCTTCCATCTTCCGGCAGTCGGCCAGGAAGTCAGTCTGCTCACGCACCTCGTCGTCCGCGAGGACGCCCACGTGCTGTACGCCTTTGCCACCGAGGGTGAGCGGCGACTGTTTCGGAGTTTGATCAAAGTCTCCGGCGTGGGACCGAAGATCGCGCTGGCCCTGTTGTCGGGCATCAGTGTCGAGGCCTTCTCGCGCTGCGTGGTGAACGAAGACATCACGGCCCTGACGAAAGTCCCCGGCATCGGGCGTAAGACCGCGGAGCGACTCGTGATCGAGATGCGCGACCGGCTCGGGGATCCGGCGGCGTCCGCCGATGGTGTTGGCGCCGGCGGCGGCGTGCCGGTCCCCGTGAGCGCGAATCCCGAGTCGGAAGCGTATGCCGCGCTCGTCTCCCTGGGCTACCGTCCGGCCGAGGCCACTCGCTTGCTCAAGGCGATCGGGCCCGGTACACACTCGACCGAAGAATTGATCCGGCGCGCCCTGCAGGGCGCCAGCCGTTCATAGCATCAGGCTATAGCAGCAAGGACCCCTATTGGAACCCGAACGAATCATCAGCGGCGCGGCAGGCAGCGAGGACGAGGCGGTCGAGCGGGCCATCCGGCCGGCCCGCCTCAATGAATACATCGGGCAGGCTGCCGTAAAGGCGCAGCTCGAGATCTTCGTGACTGCGGCGCGCCAGCGGGGCGAGGCGCTCGACCACGTGCTGATCTTCGGGCCGCCGGGACTCGGCAAGACCACCCTGGCCAACATCCTGGCCGCCGAGTTGGGCGTCAGCCTGCGGCAAACCTCCGGCCCGGTGCTGGAGCGGCCGGCCGACCTGGCCGCCATCCTCACCAACCTGCAGCCGCGCGACGTGCTGTTCATCGACGAGATCCACCGTCTTTCACCGGTGGTGGAGGAAGTGCTCTACCCCGCGATGGAAGATTATCAACTCGACATCATGATCGGCGAGGGGCCGGCGGCGCGCTCCATCAAACTCAATCTGCCGCCTTTCACACTCGTCGGGGCGACCACACGGGCGGGACTTCTAACCTCGCCACTGCGCGACCGGTTCGGCATCGTGCAGCGGCTCGAATTCTATGACGTCCCCGATCTCGAGCTGATCGTGAAGCGCTCGGCCGACATACTGAATGTGCCCATAGACGCGGGAGGCACGCGCCGGATAGCGCAACGCTCGCGCGGCACGCCCCGCATCACCAACCGCTTGCTGCGCCGGGTGCGAGACTATGCCCAGGTGAAAGCCGACGGCCGGATCGACGAGCGGGTCGCGGATGCGGCGCTCGATCTGCTCGAAGTCGATCCCCTGGGCTTCGATACCCTCGACCGGAAGTTTCTCCTCGCCATTATCGAGCGCTTCGACGGCGGACCGGTCGGGATCGAAAGTATCGCCGCCGCGGTAGGGGAAGAGCGCGGCACACTCGAGGATGTCATCGAGCCGTTTCTCATCCAGAAAGGGTTTCTCGTGCGCACGGCGCGC
This sequence comes from Steroidobacteraceae bacterium, assembly GCA_035566815.1. GTDB lineage: Bacteria > Pseudomonadota > Gammaproteobacteria > Steroidobacterales > Steroidobacteraceae > 13-2-20CM-66-19. The sequence continues at coordinate 10,645 of DATMQL010000190.1, forward strand.
GGCCGGATGGTGACGCGAACGACCTATCTTCACTTCGGCTTGAAGGCTCCCGAAATCGTAACCACCACGCTGCAGTTGTTCGAGGGCCCGCCGTGAGTGTGTTTTCCTGGGCCGCCCGCGTCTACTGGGAAGACACGGACGGCGGCGGCATCGTTTACTATGCGAACTACTTGCGGTTCCTCGAGCGCGCGCGGACGGAGTGGCTGCGGTCCCTGGGTCATTCGCAGCAGCAACTCGCGCAGACGCCGGGAATCCTGTTCGCGGTGACGGGACTGTCGGTGGAGTATCGTCGCCCCGCACGGTTGGATGACGAGTTGACGATCACGTGCGAGCCGCGCGGTGAGCGCGCGACGGCGATGCGGTTCGTACAGCATATCCACCGCGCGCCTGGGGGCGATCTGCTGGTCGAGGCGGAAGTCCGGGTCGTATGCGTGGACGCACGGACGCTGCGGCCGAAGAGATTGCCGGATTTTCTCACTGACG
>DATMQL010000191.1:0-19846 GCA_035566815.1 Steroidobacteraceae bacterium
ACCGAGGCGGTGACTCTGACGGTGTACCGAGTTGTACAGGAGGGTTTGAACAACATCGCGAAGCACGCCGCGGCGAGCCAGGTCACCATGCGGCTCGAGCGCATTCCGCGAGGCAACGGGTCTCCGGACTTCGTGACAGTAACGATTACGGATGATGGCGTGGGTGTCGATACGAAGGTGCCGACGCAGGGGTTGGGTCTAATTGGCATGCGCGAGCGCGTCGCAGCCCTGGCGGGTCACCTGGAGATCTCCAGCACGCCGGGGAGCGGGTTTCAATTGAAGGCGCGGATTCCAGTCGAAAGGAACGGAGGGTGACGGTGTCGCTGATTACGATTCTTCTGGTGGACGATCATGCGGTGGTCCGCGAGGGGTACCGGCGGCTTCTCGAGCGGGACGCGCGGCTCGAGGTCGTTGGCGAGGCCGCGAATTCCGTGCAGGCCTATGAGTGCGCGTTGGCGCTCGACCCGCAGGTCATTGTCATGGACATCGCGCTGCCGGGCGTCAGCGGCATCGAGGCAATGCGCCGGATCCTGGCGCGCCGCCCTCACCAATGTGTCCTCATGTTCAGTATGTACGATGACGTGATTTTCCCGTCACGAGCGCTCGACGCGGGCGCGAAGGGGTACGTCAGTAAGGCGAGTGCGCCCGAGGTGCTGGTAGATGCCATCTCGGCCGTGGCTCGCGGGGAGCGTTACCTGAGCCCCGATGTGCAAAGGGTTATTGCGCATAACGCCTCGCTGCAGTCGAAGTCGTCGGTCAACGCGCTGACCGCCCGGGAGTTCGAGGTGCTGCGGCTCCTCGCCCATGGCGACACCGTCAAGCGGATTGGCGAGAAGCTGGGCCTGTCGGAAAAGACCGTGGCCAATCACCAGTCCGCGATCCGGGACAAGCTTGGGGCCAAGAATGGCGTGCAGCTGGCACGAGTGGCGACGGAGCTTGGGTTATCCCTGTAAATGCTGCCGTTTCCCGGTGGGGGCACTGTAATTTTAACCGGGGACGGTGGATAACTTTGGGTTCAGTGGAGGATAACTGTTCCGGTTATCCACATTTTGGGCTGCCGCGGGCAAACTGGTATGCGGATCGATACAACCGCCGGAGACATCAGCATGATCAAAGTCAGCGTTTTTTATCCCAACTCGGCCAACGCCAAGTTCGATATGGCGTACTACACCACCAAGCACATGCCGATGGTGAAGCGGCTGGCGTCGGGGTGCAGGAGCATCGCGGCCGAGCAGGGGCTTGGCGGCGGGGCCCCGGGGGCCCCCGCGACCTACATTGCGATCGGTCACCTGGTGTTCGATTCGGTGGAGGCGTTCCAGAGCGGGTTCGGTCCGCATGCGACGGAAATTATCGCTGATATCCCGAATTACACCAACACCCAGCCGGTGATCCAGGTCAGTGAGATTACGTTGTAAGGTGCGCGGCGCGCCGCTCAATGGGCGGCTTTCTTCACGACCTCGCCTCCCTTGATGACCACCGCGACCTGCTGCAGGACGGCCACGTCCTTTAGCGGGTCGCCGGTGACTCCGATGAGGTCACCATAGTGGCCGACGGCGATCGTGCCGACGTCGTTCGACCGGTTGAGTGCTTCGGCGGCGGTGACTGTCGCGGCCTGGATGGACTGTAGCGGCGTCATTCCCCACGTGACCATGGTGACGAACTGCTTCGCGTTGGTTCCGTGGGGGTATACGCCGGCGTCGGTGCCGAAGGTCATCTTCACACCCGCCTTGGTCGCGGCTTTGAAGGTCTCGCGTTGCTTGCGCCCGATCATGCGCTCCTTCGCCAGCGACTCCTCGAAGAGCCCGTTCTTCGCACCCTCTGCGAGGATGTAGTCATCGTTGTAGATGTCCATGTCGAAGTAGGTGCCATGTTGCTTGGCGAGGGTGAAGGCTTCTTCGTCGGCGAGGCTCGCGTGCTCGATCGTGTCGACGCCCGCTCGGATCGCGTCCTTGATGCCGTCGGTGCCGTGAGCGTGCACGGCGACCCTGAGTCCCAGCATATGCGCCTCGTTCACCAGGGCCTTCATTTCACCGAGGTCGAGCTGCTGTGCTCCCACCGAGTCGGTTTTCGACAGTACGCCACCGGTGCCGCAGAACTTAATCACTTCGGCGCCGTATTTACGTAGCTTGCGGACCAATGCGCGTATGGCCTCGGGACCGTCGGCGACGGCCGTCTGCGGAGTCTTGATGGAAGGCGGGAATTCCGTGGCGTCGCAATGCCCTCCGGTGGCGCCGATCGCGTAGGTCGCCGGCACGATGCGAGGGCCGGGTACATAGCCCTGCTCAATCGCCTGTTTCAGTGCGACGTCGTCGTAGTTCTCCGAGCCGACGTTTCGCACGGTGGTAAAGCCGGCTTCGAGCGTGCGCTTCGCATTGGCGACGCCCACGATCGTCCAGAAAGTGTCGGTGAACTCCAGGTAGCGGTAGCCGCTGAACTTCGGATCGGACGTGAGGTGAACGTGCATGTCGATCAGGCCGGGCAGGAGCGTGATGCCAGGAAGATCGACGTGGCGCGCGTCGGCGGGGGCCGTCGCACCGGTGGAACCTACCGCGCTGATTCTTCCGTCGGTGATCGTGATCTGGGGGTGTTCCACCATGTGGCCGGAGACCACATCGAGCATCCGGTCGGCGGTGACGACGACCGTATCCGCTTGGGCGGAGCCAGCGGCGAGGCAGAGCAGGGACAGCAACGGGAGACTCGTCGATCCGGACATTGGGCGACCTCGTGAGGCATGGGGTAGCCCGGTAATGTCGCAGAGGCCACGCTGTAGCGCTAGTTTCGCACAGGTATGGCGCATTTACCCACGGTAAAGGTCGGCCCCGTTCAAATGCCTTTTAATCAGAGCGCCAAAAGATTTCGCGCCAGTTGAAGCTGGGGGGTTCACTGGGGGATGATCGAAACGTGCAAACACAACTACGCTGCCGTGGCTGGCGTCAAGAGAGTCTGCTGAGACTGCTGGAGAACGTCCTCACAGTCGGCGAAGACCCCAAGAATCTCGTCGTTTACGCGGCACTCGGCAAAGCCGCGCGCGACTGGAAATCCCACGATGCGATCGTCGAGGCCCTGCGCACCATGGAGGAGGGGCAGACGCTGGTGGTGCAGTCCGGCCGCCCCGTGGCGCTGATGCGCACCCATCCGCAGGCGCCCCTGGTGATTATGGCGAACTGCAATCTCGTGGGCCGCTGGGCGCGCGAGGAGGTGTTCTACGAACTCGAGCGCCGCGGCCTCATCTGTTGGGGCGGACTGACGGCCGGTTGCTGGCAGTACATCGGCGCGCAAGGGGTCATTCAAGGGACTTACGAGATTTTCGCGCGGATCGCGGAGCAACTCGGGCAGGCGGATCTCGCCGGGCGTTTTGTGCTGACGGCGGGACTCGGTGGGATGGGTGGCGCGCAGCCGCTCGCCGCTCGAATGGCGGGCGCCACGACCCTGGTCGTGGAAGTGGATCCGGGGCGGATCGAGAAACGGCTGCGGGCCGGGTATCTGGAATACGCCGCCAAGTCGCTGGACGACGCGCTGGAGCACATCGAGCGGTGGCGCTCTGAGAAGCGAGCGGCTTCGGTCGCGCTCTGCGGCAACGCCGCCAGCATCTTTCCCGAACTCATCGCGCGCGGCATCACGCCGGATGTGGTGACGGACCAGACCTCCGCCCACGACCTGGTTTATGGATACGTGCCTATCGGCTATCCGCCCGGGATGTCGCGTGCCGAGAAGGCAGCCGCGGCGGATCAGTTGACCACTGACGGGCTGACCTCGATTGCCGCGCACGTCACCGCGATGCTCGAGTTCAAAGCACGGGGCGCCGTGGTGTTCGACAACGGAAACCTGATCCGATCGCAGGCAAAGCGCGCGGGAGTGACGCGGGCGTTCGATATCCCGGTATTCACCGAGGCGTTTCTGCGGCCGCTCTTCTGTCGTGGCATCGGTCCTTTCCGCTGGATCGCGCTGTCGGGTGATGAGGGTGATATCCGGCGCATCGACGCGCACCTGTTGTCCGCCTATTCACACAACCGGATTGTCTCCAACTGGATTCAGCTGGCTTCGAAGTGGGTGCCTTTCGAGGGCCTGCCGGCGCGCATTGCGTGGCTCGGGCACGGCGAGCGTACGAAGCTCGCGCTCGAGGTCAATGAGATGGTCAGTCGGGGCGAGCTCAAGGGGCCGGTCGCGTTCACACGTGATCATCTCGACGCGGCGTCCATGGCCCATCCCAACATCATGACCGAGAACATGATGGACGGCAGCGATGCTGTGTCGGACTGGCCACTGTTGAATGCACTATTGAACTGCGCCTCGCAGGCGGACCTGGTGGCCATCCACTCGGGGGGCGGGGGGTACGCGGGCTATATGACCAGCGCTGGAGTCACGCTCGTCGCCGATGGAACGCCGGCGGCCGCGAGCCGGTTGCGGGTTACGCTCGATAACGATACGGGGCTTGGGGTCTTGCGGTATGCGGACGCGGGGTATCCTGAGGCGTTGGATGAGGTGCGGCGGTCAGAGATACCACGGATCGTCACGTGACGAACTCCGGGGGTGTCGAGGGGGTGGAGGCGGCTGCTGGTGGGGCTGCGTCGACCGGGGCCGCGTTGGGGTCGGCGGGCGCGGCCGCGAGGGGCGGTGCTTCGGGATCGGCGGGAGCGGCGGCCAGGCCGCAATATGCGGGGGTGCGGGCGATTCTGGCGGCTTCCATTGGGAATGCGCTGGAGTGGTATGACTTTTCGGTCTATGCGTTTTTCGCCATCTATATCTCTCGCAATGTATTTCCCAACCAGGGTGGTGCTGGCGCTCTCATCAATGCGTTTCTGATTTACGGAGTGGCTTTTGTGGCGCGGCCGGTGGGTGCCGTGCTCCTGGGCGCGTATGGGGATCGATCGGGGCGACGCGCGGCCCTGACACTGTCGCTTATTCTCATGGCGGCCGGCTCGCTGTGTATCGCCGTCGCGCCGCCGTACGCGGTCATCGGTCTCGGGGCGCCGCTGTTGATCTTGTGCGGCCGGTTACTGCAGGGGCTTTCCGCGGGCGGTGAGATCGGGGGGGCGGTGTCATTCCTGGTCGAGCATGCTCCGCCCGAGCGTCGGGGCGCCTATGCGGCGTGGCTGCAGTCGAGCATGGGAGTGTCGAATATTCTCGGCGCCCTGACGGGTGCAACCCTGTCCACGCTGCTGACGCCGGAGCAGTTGGGAAGTTGGGGTTGGCGAATTCCGTTTGTCCTGGGTTTGAGTGTCGCGCCTGTCGGGTTGTGGTTGCGGGCGAGCCTGGAGGAGACGCCGGCGTTCGAGGCGGCGGAGCGGGAGCGGCAGCAGAGCGCGGGCGGCCCGCAACACCTTATGACATCGCTGCGCGATGTGTTTGTTGAGCGGCCCGGCGCGCTCGCCATAGCTGCCGGGATCAGTATTGTCTGGGTCGTCGCGGTTTACACACTGCTGCTTTACATGCCGACTTACATGCAGCGCACTCTGGGGTTTACTCCGTCCCAGGCATTTACTGCTTCGGTCGTTGGCAATTTTGCGATGGCCATTGGATGCGTCGTGGCTGGCCGCGTCTCGGACCGGGTGGGGCGGGTGCTGACCGTGCGTGTGGGCGCGCTGTTACTTCTTGTGGCGACCTATCCGGTGCTTGCCTGGGTGGTGAGCGTTCGGACTGTGACGGCTTTGTTCATCGGACAGACGCTGTTTTGCGCCATCGTCTCGGTCTTCACGGGTAGTGTCCCGGCCGTGCTGGCCTCGCTGTTTCCGGCCCGGCTGCGCTCGACCGGAGTCTCGCTGACCTATAATTTTGCCGCGGTGGTGTTTGGAGGCTTCGCGCCCGCGGTGCTCACCTTCCTGACTGAGAGTACGCATAACACAATGGCGCCCGCGTTTTATGTAGTTGCGGCGGCGGCAGTTTCGCTCGTCGCTCTCGCGTTCGTGTCCCGGGACGCTTCCGCATGAGGCTGCGACGGCCGGAATTGGCTTTTGGCTTGCTGGCGTCGGCTTTGAGGGCGGTGGCTCGGGGTCGGCTGTGTTTGGGTGTGCTGTGCCTGGGGGTGCTGAGTCTGGGAGTGTCTGCCTCGGCCGGGGCGGATACGGCGCGTCGGCCGCTCGTGTTGAGTGGCGAGCCGTTGTCTGTCGCTGACATTATCGAAGTCGCGCGCCAGGGTAGGCCGGTTGAGATTTCGTCCAAGGCGCGGGCCCGTGTCGCCACCACGTTCGAGGTCGTCCTCGCGGCGGCGCGCGCGCGTCTGCCGGTTTACGGGCTCACGACGGGGGTTGGCTGGAACAAAGACAAGGACGCGTTGAAATCGGCGGAGGCGCTGGATCCTGATCTCATGGCGGCGTCTCAGCGCTTCAACCTCGGAACGTTGCGTGCTCATGCTGCTGGTGTCGGCGAGGCACTGCCGGATGACGTCGTGCGCGCGGCGATGGTGGTGCGACTGAATCTCCTCCTGACGGGCGATGGTGGCGTACAGCCGGCCGTCGTCGATCAGTACGCTGCGTTTCTGAACCGTAACATCACTCCTGTGGTGCCGGGGCGCGGGAGTGTCGGCGAGGCCGATATTCTTCAGAGCGCGCATATCGGTTTGGCGTTGGCGGGGGAGTGGAAGGTGCGCTATGGCGGCGCCGTCGTGCCTGCCGCCCAGGCGTTGAGTGCGACCGGACTCAAGCCTGTTGCGTTGGTTGGTAAAGACTTTCTTGCCATTATTGGTGACAACTCGCTCACGGTCGCGGAGGCGCTTCTGGCGATCCACGCGGCTCGGACGTGGCTCGATCATGAGGTCACTATTTTTGCGCTGTCGTTGGAAGGTCTGAACGGCAACGTCGCGCCCTTTCTCGATGTCGTGGTTGCCGCGCATCCGGGTCATGGATTCTCGGTCGTCGCGGGCAGGCTGCGGGCGGATCTTGCGGGGAGCGATCTGTGGAATGTGGGTGACCACCGGGCGCTGCAGGATCCGCTGTCGTTCCGCACGATGCCGATAGTGTTGGGTAATGCGTGGGAAGCGCTGGATGCCGCGGAGGCGGAAATCCTGTTTTTCGTCAACCATAGCGGTGATAACCCGCTGGTGGTGACCGACACTCGGAGCCTCGCTGCACAAGGCGAGCAAGTGGGGCGGTATATCGTGCCGGGCATGCCGAATGCTGCGATCGTCCCTACGGCGAACTTTGAGTCACTGCCGCTGGTGGCAGCGCTGGAGCGGGTGGGTATCGCGCTCGGGCACTCTTCGGAATCCATCACCGAGTCCGTGTTGCGTTTCGAGAATCCGGCGATCACGGGACTGCCGAGATTTCTCACCGCGCCGGATAACCCGGGGCATGGGTTCGGCGCCGTGCAGAAGGCGGTCGTGTCGCTGAATTCCGAGATCCGCTCGCTGGCGATGCCGGTCTCGCTGGAAAGTGGCGTGCTGGCTGGGAATATCGAGGATGTGACGACCAACGGTCCGCTGACGGCGCGCCGCCTGGGCGAGCTCGTCGAAGACTTATATCCGCTGGCTTCTTTGCAGCTGCTGCACGCTGCGCAGGCTGTTGAATTGCGCAAGGGTTTCCACCAGGGCAGCGGCACCCGGACGCTGCTCGAGGGCTACCGCACTCATGTCCCGTTCGTGGAGCAGGACCGAATCCTGACAGGGGACATCGAGGCGGGCGCCCAATTTTTGCGAGGGATGTCACCATGAGCGATTTCGACCTCGTGTTGAGCGGTACCGTGGTTTTACCGAGCCACGTGATTCCACAGGGATATGTTGCGGTCCGCGACGGGCGCATCGCGCGAGTAGGCGACGGGCCGGCACCGGCCGCGCGCGAGCGCCACGTGCTTGGCGATGCCTTGATTCTTCCCGGCGGTATCGATGGGCAGGTTCATAGCCGCAGCACCAAGGGGCTGGAGGATTTCGACGCCACGACGCGCTCCGCGGCGGCGGGGGGTGTCACGACTATTGTTGATATGCCTTACGACAATGGGCGGCTCATCTGTACCGCCGAGCGGCTCGGTTTGAAGGCACGGGAGGCGAAGGAGCAGGCGCATGTCGACTTTGCTCTTTACGCGACGGCACATCCAAACGATGGGCCGAAGCATATCGACGAGTTGGTTGCGGCGGGCGCCTGTGCGTTCAAGTTTTCAACCTTCGGCACCGATCCGGAGCGCTTTCCACGGATACCGCCGCAGACGCTGCATGATTGCTTCGCGCGGATCGCGCGGCATGGGTTGATGGCGGGTGTGCATAACGAGAATGAGGAAGTGATTCGCGCGCTGGAGGCGCGCGTACGCGCATCGGGTTTGCAGGGGTATCTGGCGCACGGGCAAAGCCGGCCCGTGTATAGCGAGACGCTCGCGATTACCGAGATCTATGAGATTGGCGCCACTACGGGCTGCCGTGCACATGTCGTGCACTGTTCGACGGGTCGCGGGTATGAGCTGTGCGCGGCGTATCGCGCTATGGGGCACCGTACGACGATCGAGGCGTGCCTGCATTATTTGATTCTGAGCGAGGAGGATCTCGCGCGCATCGGGGGGCTTGGGAAGGTGAATCCTCCGATCCGTCCGGCGGCGGAGCGGGAGCAGCTCTGGCGGCATCTTGCGGCGGGCAACATCACGATCGTGTCCACGGATCATGTGAGCTGGCCCCTGGAGCGTAAGTCAAATCCGGATATGTTCGCCAACGCGTCCGGGGTGCCGGGGCTCGAGGTGCTGTATCCGTTGTTCGTTCGGGAGTGTTTGGCGCGGGGAGTGCCGCTCACCTGGGCGGCGCGCCTGCTGGCTCACAATCCGGCGGCGCTGTTTTGTCTCGAGGGGAGTAAGGGGGCGTTGGCGCCCGGGTTGGATGCGGACATTACGGTGCTCGTTGAGAGTCCGCACCGCTATGACCCGGCTGCCAGCGGGGTGAACGCGGCGAGCTGGAGTCCTTATGCGGGGCAGATGTTGAGTCATCGGGTACAGGGGACTTATTTGCGGGGTGAGTTGGTGTTCGATGGGACGAAGGTGCGGGCGACGCCGGGGACGGGGAGGTTTGTTCGGCCGGAGTTTGCGGGGCTGAAGGCGGGTGAGAAATAGAGATGGCGGGATCGGCTGTCAACGAGGCGCGGTGTTTTGGCTGGTTGATGCAGCTTGGGGAGATTACGGACCCGGCGCGGCCTTGGACTCGGACGGCGTTCTCGGAGCGCCACGGGGAGGGGCGTGAGTTCCTGGCGGGGCGGATGCGGGAGTTGGGTCTTGTTACGTCGATCGACGCGGCGGGGAATCTGATCGGGCGGCGGGAAGGGACGGAGCCTTCGGCTGGCACCATCATGATTGGGTCGCATAGCGATACTGTCGTGGGCGGCGGGCGGTTTGACGGCATTGCGGGTGTAATCGCGGGGTTGGAGATCGCCGCGGCGTTGAATGACAGCGGCGTGCGGCTGAGGCATTCGCTGGAGATTGTCGATTTTCTGGCGGAGGAGCCGAATGAGTTCGGGCTGTCGTGTATCGGCAGCCGGGGGATGGCGGGGGCGCTGGATGCGGATATGTTGGCCAGGAAGAATCGGGCGGGGGTGACGCTGCGGGAGGGGATCGTCGCTACGGGCGCGGGGGCGAGTGGCGGCTTGGGTGCGGGCGGGGGGGCTGACACGGGGGTGGGTGCCCCGAGTCGCGGTGAGGGCGTGTGGATTGGTGCTGCGCAGCGAAGCGATGTCGTAGCGTTTTTTGAGTTGCATATCGAGCAGGGGCCGGTGTTGGAGGCGCAAGGGCGGGACGTGGGTGTTGTGACTCACATTGCGGGCATTCGGCGTCTGTCGCTGACGTTCAAGGGGCAGGCCGCGCATGCGGGCACTACGCCTTTGGATCTGCGACAGGATGCGCTGGTCGCTGCGGCGAGGTTTGTTCTCGATCTGCGGGGGGCGCTCGAGAGTCGGCGCGAGGCGCAGCCGTTCGTGATTGCGACTGTGGGTGAGATTCATGTTGCCCCTAATGCGCCGAACGTTGTGCCGGGCGAGGCACGGGTGGTCGTCGATCTGCGCAGCGATGCCAGTGATGCGCTCGTTACGTGGACCGACCGCGTCCGTGCGCTGGGTGAGCAGGCGGTAGCGCGCACGAAGGTGACGCTGGCTGAGTGTCGATTGTTGTCGGCCACGGAGCCGACGACGTGCGCGCCTGCGCTGACGGCGCACTTACGGGAGGCGGCGCGTGAGCTGGGGCTTCGGCAGCAGGATATTGTGAGCGGGGCGGGGCATGATGCGGCGTTCTTATCGAAGATCGCGCCGGCGGCGATGCTGTTTGTGCCGAGTCGGGATGGGATGAGTCACTGCGCGCAGGAGTGGACGGACTCGGATGCGCTCGCGAAAGGAGTCGCGGCGGTGTTGCGGGCGGTGCGGGCGTTTGATGGGTGAGGAGTGAAGGCTCGCCGAGAGGGTGTGCATCGCGGGGTGGGTTTGGCTCGCGGCGAGGCGGTTTGATGGGTGACGAGCCGTTGATTCGTCGCGAGGGTGTGGTACGTGACGACGTGGGTTCGTGATGCGGGCGGGTTTATGTCGAGGTGTGAATCGTGAGAAGGGTGTTGAAGGCGGCGGACGTGGAGTTCGCGGTTAAGGGGGGCTCGGTGCTCGCGTGTGGTGGCGGGGGCTGGCCGGAGCATGGCCGCGAGCTGGGGAATCTCGCCGTGACCATTGGTCGGCCTGAGCTCGTTACACTCGATGAAGTGGAGGATAGCGCCTGGATTGCTACGGCAGCGGCGATCGGGGCGCCTGGCGGTCTTACCGACTGGCAGATGTTGGGTATGGACTACGTGACGGCCGCGCGACTTTTGCAGGAGGCGCTCGGCGCGCCGCTTTACGGTCTCATGATCGGCCAGAATGGTATGTCGAGCACGGTCAACGCGTGGCTCCCCGCGGCGGTGCTCGGGGTGAAGGTGATCGACGCCGTTGGCGACGTGCGCGCGCATCCGACCGGTGATATGGGCTCGATCGGGCTCGCGGGGCGTCCCGAGCCGACCATCCAGACGGTGGCTGGCGGAAACCGGGCGAAGAATTCTTACATTGAAGCGACTTTTCGGGGCGCTACCGGAAAGGTGTCTCCAGTGTTGCGAGCTGCGTCGGACGCTTCGGGTGGCTTCATCGCGAGTTGCCGCAATCCGATTCCCGCGAGTTATGTACGCCAGCATGCGGCGCTGGGTGGTATCAGTATCGCTCTCGAGCTGGGCCAGGCGATTACCGATGCCGAGCTGCGCGGTGCGCAGGCGGTGTTGGATGCTATCTGCGGGCGCCTGAGTGGCGAGATCATTCTCTCCGGCAAGGTGACCGAAAAGAACCTGAAATACACTTCGTCGGCCTTTGACGTGGGTGTTATTACGCTCGATTGCGGGCCGCGGCAGGCGGTGCTTCACGTCATGAACGAGTACATGGCGGTGGAAAGCGCAGGCGAGCGGCTGGCAACGTATCCTGATGTCATTACGACGTTCACGACGGACGGCGTGCCGATCAGTGCGGGGCGGCTCGAGGTTGGAATGGATCTGCATGTTCTGCGGGTGGCGAAGGATTATCTGCCGTTGTCGGCGAGCATTACCGATCCTTCGGTTTATCCGATCGTGGATAAGACTTTGGGAATCGATGTGTCGACGTACGCGCTGGCGCCGCGCGGAGAAGTCACGTGAGCTCACGAACTACGCGGCTGTGGCGGTATGCCGTGCTCGGATTGGTCGCTTGCTCTGGTCTGGCAGCCGCGGCGACTGACGTGAATCCGACTGGGGTCTGGAAGGTTGTTGATTACACGGCGACTGATCCTGCGACGGGCGTGGTGACGCATCCGTTTGGGGTGAACCCGATTGGGAGCGCCATCTACACGGCGAAGGGGCAGATGAGTGTGCTTGTCGCCGGGAGTCATCGTGTGCCGTCTACTGGGACGGGTTCGAAGCGCGCGGAGGAAAGGGCGGAGCTATTCGATGGGTTGTATGCCTATACGGGGAGCTACGTCGTCAAAGGTAACTTGGTGACCATACATGTCGAGTCGGCGTGGCAGCCGGGTTGGGTGGGGACGGAGAAGACGCGCACTTTGAAGCTGGATCACGATGTGCTGAGTATCGTGACCGAGCCGATGACTAGTCCGGTGGATGGGAAGACTTATATTTCGACGACTAGTTTTCGGAGGGTGGAGTAGGGGGTAATGCTGGGGGAGCTTAGGGGCCACCGGATTCCTTCTATTTGTTGCAAACGACTTCTATGTTGTTTCCCTCAAAGTCGAGAACGTAGGCGGCATAATATGTTGGGCCGTACTCGCGCAGCCCAGGTGCTCCATTTGACTCTCCTCCGGCGGCAAGCGCCGCCTGGTAGAACTCATCGACTTGTTTTCGAGAACTCGCCGAAAAGGCGAGATGCGCTTTGCGCGTCACATCCTTTTTATCGGATTCACGTAACCAGAAATGGAAGCTGTCAGGTCCATAGGCCGTGTACGCATTCTGATCGTATAGAGCCTTGATCCCAAGGATTTGGAGTGCAGGGGTATAAAACTTCATGCTCTCTTTTCTGTTCGAAACATTTAATAGTACGTGGTCAAACATTTAGCGCTCTCCTGATAACCTTCTCAGAATGGAGATGGCTTGTTGAAGACGATGATGAGGCTCACGATTTTGCCGTCTCGGACCTTGAAGTAGTTCGAGAGGATCAATTCCTTCGGCAGGTTCGCCTTATCGTAGTCGCCGTCATAGAGGCCGCGCACGATGGGATCGCCATAGTGATCAACAACCTCACGGACCTCGATCGTCACGTGCTCCCCAGTTATTTCTTTCTCGATCCAGCGACGGATCGCGTCGATCCCAACGATTTCGCGCTGCACGTCATTGACGTAGGCGTCCGTAGCAAACGTTGCGACAACCGCCTCGGTATCAAAAGCATTAATGGCGCGGAAGTGTTCTGCGACGATGCCGGAAAGTTTCTGGGCCATGAGTTTTCCTCTTCGTGACATAGCCGGATGACCAGGCGCGATCACCTTGAGTGCTGACCTTGCAGGAGAGTCAATAGCGTTTTCGACGCTTGACTCTCCCCTAGGGGGAGAGTGCACACTCGATTGGTATGCCATCCTCGCTCGCTATCGGCGATTTCTCGCGCGCCACTCATCTAACGGTGAAGACACTCCGTCACTATCATGAGTCTGGGCTCCTCGAGCCCGCGCAGATCGATCCGCGGAGCGGTTATCGCCGCTACACCACGGAGCAGATTCAGATCGCGCAAATCATCCGGCGCTTTCGCGATCTCGACATGCCGCTTAGCGACATTCGCGCGGTCCTCTCGGCGCCCGATGTGCACAAACGGAACGAACTGATAGCGGCGCATCTGCGGCGGCTGGAAGGCGACTTGGCGCGGACTCAAACCGCGGTAGCGTCGCTCCGTGATTTGCTCGAGCATCCCACGTCACCAGTGGATATCGGGAGACGCAAGGCAGATTCGGTGAGCGCGGCTGCCATAAGCCAGGTCGTTCGTGCCGAGGACGCCTTGTCCTGGTTCCTGGGGGCGTTGGGCGAACTTCACGCCGCCATTGCCGCGCAACGGATATCCGCTGCCGGTCCCGCGGGCGGTATTTTTGCGAACGCCATCTTCTCTCAGGCGCGCGGCGAGGCAACGGTGTTCATCCCCTGCGACGCCAAGGTACATTCGATAGGCAGGGTCGTCCCGCTTGTTGTGCCTGCCGTTGAACTCGCGATCGTGGTTCACAAGGGCTCGTACGCCAACGTCGATCTTGCCTATGGTTCCCTGGCGACATACGTTACGCGTCATGAGCTGGCCGTCGAAGGGCCTTTGCGGGAGTACTATCTAGTGGGACCCCAGGACACCTCCGAGATGAGCGCGTGGCGTACGGAGATTGGCTGGCCCATCTTTCAAACTGGCTGAGGCCCAGCTCGGGCCGAGGCCGTTGGAGTCAGCCAACCCGGGTCGCCGCCAGTTTCGATTCGTCCAGGGCGTAGCCCATTCCGGGTGCGTCGGTGAGGTTCAGACAGCCTTCTGCGTCGGTTCGTAGCGGCTCGGCCATCATGTAATCCCGGCGATCGAAGGTCCACTCGGGTGGGTCGTAGGGGAACTCCAGGAACGGGGCATCGATGAAGCCGGCGACGAGATGGGCGTTCGCGGTGACTCCCATGCCGTTCGTCCAGGTGTGCGGCGTGAACGCCAGATTGTGTTCTTGGGCGAGCGTCGCAACTCGGCGCAATCCCGTGATGCCGCCCACGAGAGCCACGTCGGGTTGCAGAACATCGACGCAACCACCTGTGATGAGGTCGCGCAGCTCGTGAAGCTGGCGTGTCATTTCGCCAGCGGCGATTCTGACGTCAGTCGCCTCGCGTAACGCCTTCATTCCGGCGTGATCGCCTCGATGGAGTGGTTCCTCCATCCAGTACACGCCCAGGTGTTCGAGCTCCCGGGCGACGATCAGTGCGTCTTTGAGAGACCAAGGGGTCTCTGTGTCCCAGGGCATTCGCCAGCCCTGGTTGCAGTCGACCATCAGATCGAGGCGTCCGCCGACCCGGGCGCGCACGGCCTCGAGAGCCTTGACGTCCTCACGCCAGTCGCCGCGGTGGAAGCGAATTTTGAGGGCGCGGAATCCTTCGGACAGATAGCGTTCCGCGGCTTCCGCCATGGCGCCGGGATCGCGCAGTGTGCCGGACGAGGCGTAGGCCCGGATGCGGTTCGACAGGCCGCCGAGTAGTTTCCAACACGGCTGGCCGGTGATTTTGCCCGCCAGGTCCCATAGCGCCAGATCCAACGGCCAGCAGCGGCCGTAGTGGAAGTCGATGTTGGACAACACACGGTAGTGCCGCTCGATGGCGAGGGGGTCCTGGCCGATGAACAGGTTTTCGTGACCCTCGAAGCCTAGCATTCTGTCGCCCGAGCCGAGGCCGACCAGGCCGGTGTCGGTCGTGACGCGGACGATTGTCGCGTCGAAGTAGACGCGGGGTTTGGTGTCCCAGCTCGCGTGGAACGGGGGGGAGTAGTCGAGCCGGTGATGGGTGATGGCGATCGAGGCGATGCGGTGAGTGGGCGCCGATGTGGAGGATGCGCCGGAGCCGGAGGTCGAGCCGGAGCCCGACCCCGGGGCCGAGGCGGCGCCGGGCCTGGAGGCCGAATTGGGGCCCGTCGAAGCCGGTCCGGCTGCAGCCGCCGTTGACGGGCCGCGTGCCGGCGCGCTCACTTGTAGGCCGTCCAGATGGTTTTCAGGTCGGCGTACTTGTCGATTGCGTGGTAGGAGCGGTCGCGGCCGAAGCCGGACTGTTTGAAGCCGCCGAATGGGGTCGCCAGGGATGAGCGATCGAACGTGTTGACCCACACTGTGCCGGCCTTCAGGGCGCCGGAGAGGCGGTGAGAGACGTTCATGTCGGATGTCCAGACCGCGGCGGCGAGGCCGTAGATCGTGTCGTTCGCGAGTCGAACCGCTTCGGCTTCGTTGGCGAAGGTCGTGACGGTGAGCACGGGGCCGAAAATCTCCTCCCGTGAAACACGCATGTCGGCGTGTACGCCGTCGAGAACGGTCGCCTCGACGTAGTAGCCGCCGAATTCCTCGAACGCGCGTTTGCCTCCCAGCGCGACGCGCGCGCCTTGAGAGATACCGCTGTCGATGTAACCCAATACGCGCTGCATGTGGCCCTGGTCGATGAGGGCGCCCATCTGGGTCGCGGGCTCGAATGGATGGCCGAGAGGGATGGTGGCCGCGACTTTCGCGATCGCCTCGATCAGTTTGTCCTTGACGCTCTCGTGCACGATGACGCGGGAGCCGGCGTGACAGGTCTCACCTGCGTTGTAGTAGATGCCCCAGGCGATGCCCGAGGCAGCCGCTTCGATGTCGGCGTCCATCATCACCACGTGCGGGCTCTTGCCGCCGCACTCGAGGGCGACGCGCTTCATGTTCGATTCGCCGGAATAGCGCAACATCAACTTGCCGACCTCGGTGGAGCCGGTGAAGCTCACCATGTCGACATCGCCATGGAGCGCCAGCGGTTTGCCGGCCTCTTCGCCATAACCCGTGACGACATTCAGCACACCCGGCGGCAGGCCGGCTTCGCGGCCCAACTCACCCAGGCGGATCGCCGTGAGGGGCGATTGCTCGGCGGGTTTCAGGATCACGGAGTTACCGGCGAGAAGTGCCGGTCCGAGCTTCCACGCGCTGATGATGAGCGGGTAATTCCAGGGCACCACCGCCGCAACGACGCCGAGCGGCTCACGCCGTACGAGCGCCAATTCATGGGGCGCCGTAGGGGCGACCTCATCGTAGAGTTTGTCCGCGAACTCCGCGTAGTAGGCGATGCAATCTGCCGCGAACGTGACGTCGACATTGACCGAGTTCAGGATCGGCTTGCCCACATCGAGTGTCTCGAGGATGGACAGGCGATCGATGTCATCTCGAATGAGCTGCGCGAATCGGTGCATCACGCGCTTGCGGGTGGCCGGATCAGTGCGCCGCCAGCTCCCTTCATCGAATGCCGCGCGTGCCGAGGTCACTGCGACGTCTACATCCGCCGGGCCGCAGCGAGCGACTTCGGCGACGACCTTACCGTTCACCGGGCTTATGTCTTCGAAAACGCGGCCGTCGCGGGCTCCGACGAGTTTGCCGTCGATGAATGCCCGACCCTCCGGACGCGTTGCCGTGGCGAGCTGTTCCCAATCCTTGCGGGTACGTGTGGCGGTGGGGGTAGACATCATTAACTCTCGGTCAACACCAGGTTGGCGAAATGAAGCAGGTCCGCATCGGCCACCGGTCGTCGGTTCGAGCGGCGCATGGCCGAATTTTCCGGCCGTGCCATCTGCGCGGCGAGTTGTTCGGCCGTGATGCCGTCGTGGCCTTCACCGGACAATGAGACTTTGATACCTACATCGCGCACGATGCGGTCGAATGCCACGGGCAGCTTGGTCGCGTTAGCGGACTCGCCCATCGCAACGGCCGCGGCGGCATAGCATCCGTCGTCGTTTTCGATGTTCCAGGGTAGCGTCGCGCGCAGCGCGAGAGCAACAACACGACCGTGATGAATCGGGCGCAACGACGCGAGAGCGTGGCCAATGTTGTGTGCTATGGCAGTACCGCAATTGTCGATGGCGATGCCCGCCAGGGTGGCGGCCCATTGCACACCGCCGCGTGCCTCGAGGTCCGTGGGCTTTGCAACCGCCTGTCGCAGGTGTTTGGCCACCAACCGGATCGCTTCGTGGCAGTAGAGGTTGTTGGCGGGATTTGCGTTGACGTTCGTTGCGGCTTCGATGGCATGCACCAGGGCGTCGACGCCCGTCGCGGCCGTCAGATGAGCGGGCAGGCCGGTGGTGAGCACGGGATCGAGCACGACCAGGTCGGCCTTGATCTCCTCGCCCCAGAGCCAGATTTTCGCGTGGTCGGCGTCGGCGAGGACCGCCGTGCGGGTTGTCTCCGAGCCCGTCCCCGAGGTGGTAGGGACGCAGATATTGGCTACGTTCGCCTTCGGGAAGGGATTCGCGCACAGGCCGTAATGGCTCGCGCTGGGCTGCCCGCCGCAGATCGCGGCAACCGTCTTGCCCACGTCCAGAGCCGAGCCGCCCCCGATGGAGACCACGGCGGTCGCCTTTTCGCGCCGCGCGAGATCAGCCGCGGCGTCGACTTGAGCCATGGTGGGGTCGCTTTTGACGTCGTCGAAGACCACTACGCCGAAGCCGGCGTCCCGCAGCGCCGCGCGCGCGGTTTCGATCATCCCGGTGCTCTTCAGGCCCGGATCGGCTACAAGGAGGACTGCAGAGCCGGGAGCCACGAGCTCCGCGACGAGGGTGCCGACCGTACCTAGGGCTCCGGCGCCCTGGACGATCCGTGGAACGCGATCGAGTGTAATGGTGCTCATAAGGAAAGGGCGCGGGCGTAGAGGGGTGGGGGAGTGGGCCCGGTCTGGAGCCAAATTTCACCGTTGTACGCGCCCAAGTCAAAGCCGAGAAATTGGCTACCCACATCGAAAAAAGGCATTGGAATCCGGGGGATCGCGGGGCGAGGCTACAATGAGACCGAGCGGGGCCAGTGGGGGGTAACCATTGAGGTCACGCCAGTTCCAGGAGCGTGTCCTATGGTGAAGAAGACGATCGACAGACGCTGGCTCCCCTTGAATGCCTTGCGCGCCTTCGAAGGCGTCGCAAAGCACGGCAGCTTCACGGCGGCGGCGAATGCGCTGCTGATTTCCCAGAGCGCGTTGTCCCGGCATGTCATCGCGTTGGAGCGCCTCACCGGGGTGCAGTTGTTTGATCGCAAGCCCCATGCATTGGCCTTGACCAAGGCGGGCCAACACCTGTTGCCGGCGGTGATGAAATCCTTCGACCGGCTCGAGTACGCGCTCGATGACATTCGCAACGAGGGCGCGCCAATTCAACGGACGCTGCGTGTGCAGATGCCGCCGAGTTTCGCGGTGCAGTTGGCGGTCCCCATTCTGCGCGACTTCCGCAGTGCCAGCACCGAGGTCGACATCGACCTGATCAGCCCCTACGGGGTCGGGCCGCCGCTCGGGGATGTCGATGTTGCAGTCGTGTATTCGAAGCCGACCGTGACGGACCTCGTGACCGACTTGTTGTGGCCGGAGCGGGTCAGCATCCTGTGTCATCCCAACATCGCCACGCTTCATGCGGGCAAGTCTCTGAGCGAATTCATCGAGGCGAACGAGATCGTGCACGTGCGTATCGCCGATCTCCCGCGTCATCATGTCTGGTCGCAATTCGCGCGCGAGGCGAATCTCACCGGGGTCAATTACGAGCGGGGCCTCGTCTTCGATACCGCGGTGCTGGCCGTACAATACGCTCTCAGCGGCCAGGGCCTGGCGCTGGTGGATACCAACCTGTTCAGCGAGGAGATCCGTACCGGCCGGCTGGTGAAACCGTTCGATGTCACACTCGATCACGGCTATGGCTACTACCTCATCACGCACCCGGAAGGGTTGAGCGATACCGCTATCGCGTTGTTCCGCTCCTGGCTGATCGAGCGGTTCGGGACCCGGGTGGCCGCGGCCGATCAGCCGGTGCACCTGGCCGTATCCAATGAGTGAGCCGCCAGCGGCGGTCAGGCAGATGAGCGCAGCGTCGTTGGATACGCTTCGTAACAATGATGGTACGGAGTTGCATCCGGCTGCGCTGGAGCTGGCTCAGAAAGCGCTCCAGGGTGGGACGGACAGGCGCAGTGTGTTGCGGGTGCTGGCGTGGCTGGGGGTGTCGGTGACCTCGGCGCGCGGGGTGTTGGGTTCGGCGGCGCGGGCGGCGCCGGGTGCCACACCCAGGTCGGGCGGGACTTTGCGCTTCGTGTGCTCGATTCAGCAGATGACCGATCCGGCCGCCACGACTTGGATCGAAGCGTCCAACCTGTTTCGGAATTCGGTCGAGTTTCTGACGTATGTCGATTCCGACAACGTGACTCATCCCTACCTCGCAGAGAGCTGGCATCCGTCCGAGGACCTCAAGACCTGGGATTTCAAGCTGCGGGAGGGCATAAGATGGTCGAACGGTGACCCGTTCACCGTGGCTGACGTGGCTTTCAACGTCAATCGCTGGATCGCTCCGAAATCCCTGTCGCCCAACCGCACGACCTTCTCGGCCGTGACGGGCATCGAGACGCTCGATGATTTGAGGTTCCGGCTGCACCTGTCGCGTCCGGTCTGCTCCCTGCCCGAGCATCTCTATGCGGCGACGTGTCCCATCCTGCATCGGAAGTTTGAAGAGCAGGGCGCCAACTGGCCGCGCAATCCCATCGGCACCGGCCCTTTTCAGCTCACCGACTACCACGTCAGTCGAATTGCCGTTTTCAAACGCCGGCGCGATTACTGGGGTCCGCCCGCTTATCTCGACGAGATCCGCTATCTCGATCTCGGGTCGGAGATCGCTACGCATGTCGCGGCGCTCGCCGCCGGCCAGGTCGACGTGCTTTATCGCATTACAATCGCCGAGCT
>DATMQL010000192.1:0-5476 GCA_035566815.1 Steroidobacteraceae bacterium
CTTTTTCATGGAGCTCAACAAAGCGCCGCACGTGCGCCCAATCGTCCGCATGCGATGGCGGCAAACCCGATATGCGGATTGCTTTGATGTGCTCCCTGGCTTCGGCCGCACCGATTGCAATGGGGGCGAAGGGTTTGCCCAACTCCGCGCCGCGGGCAATCGCCTCGCGGGTTCTCGCGGAATACAACCCGGCTTCGGGGAAATCCACAGGTCTTTTCAGGAAGGCGGCCCGAGCGTCGATGAGCGTGTCGAGGTCTTCGAATAGAGCCTCCAGCGCGGCGCGCTCGGATGCAAATGACGGAAGACGACATTTGCCCCGAAGCTCACCAGGCCAATCCCCGTCCGCGCTTTCGAGCAGCTCCGCAAGCCCGATGGCCTCCTGGACTTGCGCGCACAGAGCGCGTGCCGCTTCGAGCACGCCCGGTGTCGTCGCCTTCAGAGGCAGAACCCGACCATTTGCAATCTCGTCCTCGAACTCTCTGATTTTCGACAGCAGCTCGTGTAGAGAGCCCATCTCTACGGCGGTCGGAAGAGCGTCGGCGGCGGGAATACGTGAGTTGGCATAGACCAGATCCGCCCCGAGCCTGCGGCGAGCCTCGCGCAGTCGCGCCGCTTCTTCTTCGGTAAACGGCGGAGCGTGCTCCGTTGCGAGCGTCACGTCATCGTCGAACCAGGCGTGCTGCGTGGCTCCCGAGACGACGAGCTGCGCAAGCTGCTGCGCGCGCATGGGCACACCGTCCACAGTGATGTCCGAGAGCTGCGCAGCGGCAATTTCATCGACCCGCCTGTCGAGCGCAATCAACTCGCCGTGAGCCCGGTCGATAGCGCTCGTCGTGGCGGCAATTTCCCGCTTCGTGATCTCGGGATTCAACTGCGAGACCTGGTGCTGGATGGCCTCGATGGCCGCCTGAAACTGTCGCACGCCCTCACGGTCGCTTGCGAGTAGCGCCACCGTTAACGCCCTCACCTCCTCCGGGATCTTGTCTCTCAAAACCTCCAGCGCGCGTTCACCGCGTGACGTGACCAGCACGCGGCGCCCCCTGGCGAGGTAGTGGCAGACGATGTTGGCTATGGTGTGAGTCTTACCCGTTCCCGGCGGCCCCTGGACGGTGACGCCGGGTGCCCGCTCGAGATACTGCACGATGGTCACTTGCTCATCGTTGTAGGGCAATGGAAAATAGAGCTCCTCCTGGCTCTTGCCGCTATCGGGCGTGCCGCGGCTGGAAAGGCCGCGAAATCGCACGGGCTCATATTCGACTGGCTGATCGGACGACGGCGTTACGAGCGCCAACGGGCCCGCCGGAATGTCGCAACCACTCTGCAACTTCTCCTGCAAGCGCTTCAGGTCCTCGAAGAGATAGTTGTTCGAGCGCGGCCGGGAAAGCAGTACCCATGCATCCGTCACCACGAGATGCTCGCCGGCGGGCGGCACCGGCTCGTTGCGGGTGAGCTCGCGAAATGTTCCATGGCTGTCGAGATTCGACGCGGCCAGCTTCAACACGTCGGTATAGCTGGCCGGGTCAAAAGGAGTAACCGGGCGATCCCTGTCACGCGCGAGATGCTCGCGAGCGGCGCGCTCGACTTCGGCGGCTCCCGGAACCTGACACGAGACGAATGCGTCGAGCTCCACACGGGTGTCGGTGGCGCGCGGACGTACTTCGAGCGCCATCGTCATCTCGTCGAGTGCGATTTCCACGGCCTGCGTAAGCAGCGGATACTCGAAGTCGAAGCTGGCGCGCTCAAACTCCAGCGCGCGGGTAGCAATTCCAACACCCCAGATGAGCTCCTGGGGCCTTGCGGTCTCCTCCGCGGCGAGCTGATGCCGCAGCGAAAACAGATCGCCGTACAGCGCGATCGTCCGGCGCAGTGGACGCTCCGCGGTGGCCCATGCATTCCAACGCGTCACGTATTCGTGCAGGGCCTTGCCCACCGTGGCACGACCTTGTCTCTCCAGCTCGGAACGTCGCTCAGGGGATTTTCCGTCCGCCGCCTTGGTCAGCCAGCGCCGGAACGCGGAGTCGTCCAGCACGGGAGAGTCGCCGTCCGGATCATGGCCCGCACGAATGAAAGCTCGGAACTGATCCGGCACCGCAGGGGCGTTGGATGCCGCCAGCCGCGCGACCCGCAACCAGATATGGTCACCTTCCACCTTGACGTCGTATTCGACGCCGGGGAGGCTGGCGATCTCATCCTTGCGACGGATGAAGCCCTTGGCGCTGCGCAGACTGAAAACCCGGGGATCGATCTCTTTCGCCTGTTCCTCGATGTACTCGAGGAGACGTTGTAAAAGACGACGCGGTTCGGTCACTTCGCACTCCCTTTCCGATTGAAGTTTGTGCCATGAGTCCTGGCGTACCGCCACCTGTATTCGAATGGCGACGCGCCGGCGAGATGTCGCTTTCGAGAGGGGTATCCACAACGGTTGCTGCGCGCGTATCCTCCCGTCGGATGGGGGACAGTACGCGCATCAGATCGAAAGAGCGGGGCAAGATCACCGCAGACTCCACCGCCGCGCTCGAGCTGGATCGCTCCTTTCGGGGGCCGCTCGTCGCCTACTTCCTGAAGCGGGTCAACAGTCGTAACGAAGCGGAGGACTTGACCCAGGAAGTCTTCATGCGGCTGGTGAATCATCCCGACAGGAACAATGGCCAGACCATGGAGGGCTACGTCTTTACCATCGCGGCCAATTTACTGCGCGATCGGGCGAAATCGGTGGCTACCGCACATCACAGGCGACTCCAGAGCCTCGAGCTGCTGGATGAAAAAGAAGCCTTTTCGGCGAATCTGGTTGAGGACCGCAATCCCGAACGCGTTCTAGTAGGTAGGCAGACCATTCGGGATGTTCTCGATGCGCTCTCGGAGCTGGGAGAACGGACCCGCGACATATTCATTCTGGCTCGCCTGGAGAACGTGCAACATCGCGAGATTGCGGCGCTGTATGGGATTTCGGTGAGTGCGGTGGAAAAAACGATGATGAAGGCCATGGCGCACCTGGGCGCCCGGTTTCTGCAGCCATGAGTGCGTTCCGCGACCTTTCGCCCGATCAGCGCAGAGCACTCGAAGAGGCTGCCGGTTGGCGGCTGAAGCTCACGCGCGATCCTTCCGTGAGAAACTCGGCCGAGTATCTGCATTGGTGCTCCGATCTCCGTAACGCCGACGCCCGCGAGGCCATTGGCAAAGCGTGGTCTGCGGTCGGCGCCCTGGATACCGAACCGGAAATGTTGGAACTCAGGCGACGGGCACTGGCACACCTGCGCCAAGCCGGCGCCCGCCGCTGGAATACGCGCACCATAAAGCTCGGCGCTGTGGCGGCCGTCCTGGCCATAGTCATGATGGGCGCGGTTGTGCTTTACCTCGATCTGGGTCGGCCCACCTACTATCAAACCGACATCGGTGAGCGCCGGATCGTGGCGCTGCCTGATGGGTCTCGTATCTCCATGGATTCCGCTACGAGAGTGGGTGTCGCGTATCGGAAAACGGCGCGCTCGATCACGCTCGACCGTGGGCGGTCGCGTTTTGACGTGGCACACGATGCGACCCGACCGTTCACAGTGACCGCGGGCCCACAGACCGTAGTGGCGGTTGGCACGTCGTTCGACGTGGAGCGGCTGCAATCGACAGTCCTGATAACGCTCATTCAGGGACAGGTCGTGATCAAGAGCGCGCAAGCCGCGGGTACGACGGAAACAGTCGGCCAGCCGGAAACCCCGATTTCGCTCAAAGCGGGTGAGAAACTCGTCGTAGCGCGGAATGTTCGGCCCGCGATCGTGGCGGCCGACCTGCAAGTTGCCAGGGCCTGGGAGGCCGGTCGGCTGTTGTTCAGGGATGAGCCGCTAGGTGATGCGGTGGCACGCGTAAACCGCTATACGACGCAACCCATCACGATTGACCCATCGATCGCCTCCATTCGTTTCAGTGGTGTCTTCAACGCTGGGGACGTCGGCTCATTTGTCAGCGCGGTCACCAGTTATTTCCCAGTGCAGGCGTCCACCACCGGGACCAACGGCATTCTCTTACAGCCGCGCTCGTAGATCGCCGCTCCTGAGGCTCGGGCGGCGCGGCGTTGCGCCCCATTCCGCAGCAAATTTTTTGTGCTCCTGCTGAGGATCCGTCCCTGGAACTCGTTCTTCCTTGTAGGAAGTGCCTGTTCCACGACGGAGCAGCGATGAGGGGGTTTGTGATGGCGGTGAAACAACGGCGCGGCACTTTGCTGCTGTCGACTGTAGTGGGAAGCATTCTCAGGCTAGGCAATACGGCGTATGCCGGGGAGGACCCAACCTACCGGTTCGATATTCCTTCCGAACCCTTGAGCCAGGCACTCACTGATTTCAGCCAGGCGGCCGCGCAGCAGATCATTTACTCGGAAAACATTGTAAAGGGTCGTACTACCGCGGGACTGCACGGCAGCTATACCGCAGCGCAGGCGCTCCAGGCGCTGCTGGCGGGCACCGACCTGAGAGTCGATATCAACTCCTCCGGCGTGTTGATGATCAGGGGGAAGAACGCGGACATCACGCGCAACGTGTCGTCACCGGCCAAAGACGATCCGCCCATTGAGCGAATCGTGTACCAGACAGCGGGTCCTCAGACGCCGGCTGCGCCAACACCCTCGCCCGCCGCACAACTGCCCGAAGCGTCCCCCAGTGGCGATGAGGTACTGAGTACGGTCGTTGTCACAGGCACGACCTCCAAACGCACCTTGCTGGACTCCTCGGTGGCCATCACCTCCATCAGCAACGAGGACCTCCAGCAAAAAGCGCCGCGCAATACGGCTGAGGTACTGACGCTGATTCCGGGCATCTTCGTCGAAGGCACTGCGGGACCGGTTTCCAACAACTATTCCGTGCGCGGCCTGCCGGGCGGCGGACAGGCGTTCGTCCGGCTGATCGAAGACGGCATGGCGCCCATTTACGGCGGCTTGAACGATGACGAGGTGTTCCAGAACGACCTTTCCATCGATCACGTGGAAGCCCTCCAGGGCGGCAGCTCGGGTATTCTCACTCCCAACGCAGCGGGCGCCTCGATCAACTTCATCTCGCGCAAGCTGAACTTCGAGCAAGGCGGCGGGCTCGCCCAGGTCATGGGTACGACTTACGGCGAGCGGCGCGCGGACGCGTGGTTTTCCGCTCCGATCGCCGAAAATCTCGCGTTCGCGGCCAGTGCCTACTACGATTCCAATCCAGGCACGCGCGACTCGTCGTTCCGCTACGACACCTGGCACATCAAACTGCAGCTCGAGAAGCGCTTCGACAACGGCGCCTCGGTGCGTTTCACTTACAAGAGGTGGGACGAGCACGATCCGTACTACGCCGACCAGCCCTACGCCTACAACAACGGCAAGATCAGCAGCGTTCCAGGGCTGGACTCGCAATTCGGCAACATCGTCGGGCGGGATTTCGCCTACATCACGGTACCGGACTCCTGCGTCAACGAATGCTTCCGGACTTTCAGCGCCGCCCAGGGCATTCATGCGCCG
>DATMQL010000193.1:0-14427 GCA_035566815.1 Steroidobacteraceae bacterium
CGCCGGTTTGCCGTTGTAGAGTCCATAGGTGCGGATGTTCTCAGTCGCCCCATCCTCCATATCGAGGACTTCAGCGACGTCGCCGAGCCGTACGGTGGCACCGTTGCGGTTGGCGATGATGAGGTTACGGTAGGGAGCCGCGTCCCGCGCGTTGTCGTTCGTGTAGATCTGGTAGTGGAGTTGGTCCGATTCGATCGCGCCCTTGGGCGCGTTGGCGTTGGCATTCGAGATGGCGGCCTGGATGTCCTGCAACCCGATACCGTACTTCGAAAGCGAGAGCGGATTGATCTCGACGCGCACCGCCGGCAACGCGCTGCCATTGACGTTTACGCCGCCGACTCCTTTTATCTGTGACAGGCGCTGGGAGATGACGGCATCGGCGGCATCGTAGATCTGCCCCTGTGTCAGGGTGTCCGAGGTCATGGCGATGTTCATGACCGGAAACATCGAGCTGTTGAGCTTCCGGTAGGACGGATTGCGCGTCAACGAGCTCGGCAGGTCGGCGTGCGCCGCTACGATCGCGGCCTGCACGTCGCGTGCCGCGCCGTCGATATCGCGATCGATGCCGAACGTGAGCTGAATGTTGGTCGAGCCGACACTGCTCGTGGAAGTCATGTCGTCGACGTCCGAAATGGCGCCGAGGTGACGCTCCAACGGAGTCGCAACGGTGCTCGCCATGACCTCCGGGCTCGCTCCGGGAAGAGACGCGGACACGAAAATCGCGGGCACGTCGATCCGAGGCAGCGGAGCCACCGGCAGCAACCGGAACGTCGCGATACCGCATAACGCGACACCGAGCGTCAGCAGTATGGTCGCTACCGGGCGAGCTATAAAAGGAGCCGAGATGTTCACGCCGGGTGGTCCGCCAGATCCGGCTGTTGCGGCTCGGTGTGGTCATGGCCAAACGTGCGCTTCGCGAGCCGGTCGAACGCAAGATAGATGACGGGTGTCGTGAAGAGCGTCAGCACCTGGCTGACCAGCAGGCCGCCCACGATGCTCACGCCGAGCGGATGGCGTAGTTCGGATCCGGTACCCGTGCCGAACATCAGCGGCAGCGCGCCGAAGATGGCGGCGACCGTCGTCATGAGAATCGGCCGGAAGCGCAGCAGGCAGGCCTGGTAGATGGCCTCCCGCGGCGGCAGCCCTTGCACGCGCTCCGCCTCGATCGCGAAGTCGATCATCAGGATCGCGTTCTTCTTCACGATGCCGATGAGGAGAATGATGCCGATGAGCGCGATGATGGTGAGGTCGCTGCCGGCCAACATCAGCGCCAGCAGCGCGCCAATGCCCGCCGACGGTAGCGTCGAGAGAATGGTGATCGGATGGATGAAGCTCTCGTACAAAACGCCCAGGACGATGTACATGACGAGTACCGCGGCCACCAGCAGCAGCAACTCGTTCGACAGGTTGCTGCGAAATGCGAGCGCCGCGCCCTGAAAAGTCGTCCGGATGCTGTCGGGAATGCCGAGGCTCGCCTCAACTTTTTCGATGGCGTCTACCGCGGCGCCCAGCGATGCGCCCTGCGCCAGGTTGAAGGACACTGTCGTCGCCGGGAACTGCGCCAGGTGATTGATGAGCAGCGGCCGCTGTTGGATGTCGACCTTGGCGATCGCCGAGAGGGGCACCTGGCCACCGGCCGCCGAGGGCACATAGATCGAAGCCAGCGAATCAACCGAGGTGTATGAGGCGGGATCGGCTTCCAGGATGACGCGGTATTGGTTCGATTGCGTGAAAATCGTCGAGACGATCCGTTGCCCGAACGCGTCGTAGAGTGCGTTGTCGACGGTGCCGACGCTGATGCCGAGGCGTGCGGCACTGTCGCGATCGATGGTTACGTACGCGGCGAGGCCATTGTCTTCCTGGTTGCTGACTACGTCCGCGAGATCGGGCTGCTCGCGGAGTGCGGCGACCAACTTTGGTGTCCATGTCGAGAGCGCGGCCGAGTCCGCACTCTCCATCGTGAATTGATACTGCGTACGGCTGACGGTGTTGTCGAGAGTCAGGTCCTGCACGGGCTGCATATAGAGGGTGACGCCCGGAATACCGGTCGTCTCAGTCTGCAGCCGACGAATGATCTGCGTCGCTGTCGCGGTTCGTTGGTCGCGGGATTTCAGGTTGATCAGGAAACGCCCGCTGTTCAGCGTAACGTTATTACCATCCACACCAATGAACGAAGACAGGCTCTGCACGTCGGGGTCTGTAAGGATCGCCGCCGCCAGTTGCTGCTGACGATCGGCCATCGCCTCGTAGGAGACCGCCTGCGTCGCCTCCGAGACGCCCTGTATGAGGCCCGTATCCTGGTCCGGGAAGAAGCCCTTCGGAATCAGCCAGTACAACAGTCCGGTAATCACCAGCGTGGCAACCGCCACGATGAGCGTAAGGCGCTGGTGATCGAGTACCCACGTCAGCTTCCGACCGTACCATTCGATGAGCTGGCCGAACCAGCCGCTGTTGTCATCGTGATGACTTTTTGCGCCGCCGGGCGTGTGCTTCAGCAACTTCGCGCACAGCATCGGGACGAGCGTGAGGGACACGACCGCGGAGATAATGATTGTCACGGCGAGGGTCACCGCGAATTCCCGGAACAGGCGTCCTACGACATCCTGCATGAACAACAAGGGAATGAGCACGGCGATCAGGGAGACTGTCAGGGAGATGATGGTGAACCCGATCTGGCCCGCGCCTTTCAGCGCGGCTTCCAGAGGGCGATCGCCCGCTTCGATATAGCGCGTGATGTTCTCGATCATGACGATCGCGTCGTCGACCACGAACCCGGTCGCGATCGTGAGAGCCATCAGGGAAAGATTGTTGAGGCTGAAGTTCGCGAGGTACATGACCGCGAAGGTGCCGATCAGGGATAGCGGCACGGACAGGCTCGGGATGATGGTCGCGGGGATGTTGCGGAGGAAGAGGAAGATCACCAACACCACCAACGCCACGGCGAGCGCCATCTCGAATTCCACGTCGCGGATCGACGCGCGAATCGTAGTCGTGCGGTCGGTTAGTACGGCGACGTCTACACCGGATGGCAGCGAGGCTTTCAGCTCCGGGAGCATGGCCTGGATCCGGTCGACGACGTCAACCACGTTCGCCCCCGGCTGGCGCTGCACATTGACGATCAGCGCGGGAGTCTTGTTCATCCAGCCGCCGAGCTTGGTGTTCTCCGCGCCCTCCTCGAGGATGGCGACGTCCTGCAGCCGCACCGGCGAGTTGTTACGGTAGGCAACGACGATCTTCGAATACTCCTCGGCGCTCCGGAGCTGATCGTTGGTGTTGATTGTATAGGCGCGCGCGGGACCGTCGAGCGTGCCCTTGGGACCGTTTTGATTCGCGACGCTGATGGTCGTGCGCAAATCGTCGATGTTGAGTCCGTAGGCGGCGAGCGCACGCGGGTTCACGATGACACGTACCGCGGGGCGCTGGCCGCCGGTAACACTTACGACACCGACGCCCTTGATCTGCGAAATCTTCTGCGCCACCCGGGTGTCGGCCAGGTCCTCCACCTGCGTCAGCGGCATGACGTTCGAGGTGATGCCGAGAGTCAGAACCGGCGCGTCGGCGGGATTCACCTTCGCGTAGATCGGGGGTGCCGGGAGATCCTGCGGCACGAGGTTCTGCGCACCGCTGATTGCGGCCTGCACTTCCTGCTCGGCGACATCGATATCGAGTGACAGGTTGAACGTCAGGGTGATGACCGAGGCGCCGGCGGAGCTCGTCGACGACATCTGGCTCAGGCCCGGCATCTGCCCGAACTGTTTCTCCAGGGGTGCCGTGATGGCGGAGGTAATGACCTCCGGGCTCGCCCCGGGATAGAAGGTCTGCACCTGGATGGTGGGATACGCGACCTCCGGCAATGCCGACAACGGCAATTGGAAGAACGCGATAAACCCCACCACCAGGATCGCGACCATCAACAAGGTGGTTGCGACGGGGCGGAGGATGAAGAGGCGTGACGGATTCATTGCGCCGGTTACTGGGCCGGGGGTTGGCTACCGCTCTGGCGGTTCCGGCGGCCCTTACCAGTGTGGTTATGCGTGCCAGACGCAGACGTGGTGGGCCCCGCGCCTGCATTGGCGTCAGCAGCCCGCACCGGCGCGGGTGTCGCTCCAGGCACGGAGACGGGGACCCCGTCGCGGAGCCGGTCGCCACCCTCCGTCACCACGACCTGCCCCGGAGTCAGGCCGGCGGTCACCCCAACATTTTCGCCATCGACCACACCGAGGGTCACGGGACGCACAGAAACGGTGCCATCGGCGTTCACCAGGTACACGAAAGTGGCGGTGACTCCGTTGGGTGCACCACGGTGCACTGCGGCGTTAGGCATGACCACCTGGTTCTTCAAGTCGTCCACGACCAGCTGGATGTTGACGAACTGGTTAGGGAACAGCAGGTTGTCTTTGTTATCGAACAGCGCGCGCAGCTTGACCGTACCGGTCGTGACGTCAATCTGGTTGTCGACGGTCAGGACCTTGCCGTCCGAGAGCTTCGCGCTGTTGGTGCGGTCGTAGGCCTCCGCCGTGAGGGTGGCGCCGTCATGCAACCGCTGCATGACTTTTGTCACATTGTCCTCGGGGATGGGGAAGATGGCGGTGATCGGTTGCAGCTGGGTGATCACCACGAGGCCATTCGCATCACCGGGCGTGACATAGTTTCCCTGGTCCACCTGGCGCAGGCCGACGCGACCCGTGACCGGCGAGGTGATGTGGCAATAAACCAGGTTGATATGCGCAGTCTTCATGGCCGCTTCGTCGGAAGCGACCGTACCGATCAACTGGTCCACGAGGGACCGCTGCGTGTCGACCTGCTGCTGTGCCACCGAATCCTGGGTGATGAGGTCCTCGTAGCGCTTTAAATCCAGCCTGGCCTCCACCAGCGACGCCTGGTCGCGCCGCAGGTTGCCCTGCGCCTGGTCGAGCGCCGCCTCATAGGGGCGCGGGTCGATCAGGGCGAGGGGGTCGCCCTCATTGACGAGTTGCCCCTCCTTGAAGAGGATTTTTTGCAGTGTGCCGCTGATCTGCGTCTTTACGGTGACGGTGGCAAGCGGAGTAATCGTTCCCAGGGCGGGTATCCGCACCGTAATGCCGCCCGAAGCGACGGTAGCCACCGATACGGCGACCGGCTGGACCGTGCCGCCGGTGGCCCCGGGTTTGCGCCTGAAACCGCCACCCCGGTTCGCCGCCGCCACCTGCGCCTGTTGTTGCTGCTTGTAATGAACGAAACGCACCAGCAGAAAAACCGCCACCAGGATCGCGAGGACCGTGATGATCACGCTCCGGTGACGGCGCAGGAAGCCCTGCGGGGGCGCCGAAGCAAAGGCCTGTTCGTCTTTTTCCATCACCACGTGCTCACCAGGTTTCGCGCTCGCGTTCGTACAGTCGGGCCAGGATACCGGCTGTCAGGGGCCATGCCAGAGGTCTCATTTCATTGACGCACCAGGCGGACGTTTATTGTGACAGCAACCGACGCACTCTAACTCGTCGGGTTGCGGGAATGCGCACTTGTCGCACGCTAAGAGAAACTGTTGACTCAAAACAACGCGCGAAGTTTCCAGCGCACGCGCACCTGGTCGCCGGAGCGTGGTCGGCCGACGCTTTAGTCCACCCGAAGCCCTTGACACGCCGCCGGGCTTCTGGCCCCTGATAGGGGCCGCGCATGGAAAACACCCTTCGGCCGCGGCCGGGCGTCGGGGCTCACATTTCCTTAAGATTTCTGATGATACTGTCCGGCGGGTGATCCCAGGAAGCGGGCCAGGTAGGGCGCGGTACGACCCACGGCCGTTGCCATAGTCATGGGGGGTCCGGCCGCCACGACAAGGCCCCCCTCCTCGCCCGCACCAGGTCCGATGTCGATGACCCAATCGCTGCCGGCGACCACGCGCATGTCGTGCTCCACGACGATTACCGTGTTGCCCGATTCAACCAGTCCATCCAGTTGCACCGCCAGCTTTTCCACGTCCGCCGGGTGCAGGCCCGTGGTCGGCTCGTCGAGTACGTACAGGGTGTCGCCGCGTTGCGCCCGCTGCAGTTCGGTGGCCAGTTTGATTCGCTGCGCCTCGCCGCCGGATAACTCCGTTGCCGGTTGTCCGAGCCTCAGGTAGCCGAGGCCCACTTCCCGCAGAACGCTCAATGAGCGGCGCACGTGGGGCTCGTCGGCGAAGAACTCCCACGCGGCGTCGACCGTCATCCCAAGAGCACCGGCGATCGATTGGCCGCGATATTTGATCTCCAGCGTCTTCGCGTTATATCGCGTGCCATGACAAACCGGGCACGGCGCATAGACGCTGGGTAGGAACAGCAACTCCACCATCACGAAGCCCTCACCTTCGCAGTTCGGGCAACGGCCCTTTGCGACGTTGAAGGAGAATCGGCCGGCATCGTAGTGCCGCGCGCGCGCCGCCGGTGTTTGTGCAAACAGCTTGCGGATGTGGTCGAACAAACCGGTGTAGGTCGCGAGGTTGGAGCGGGGTGTCCTGCCAATGGGCTTCTGATCCACCCGCACCAGCCGTGCGATGCCTTCCATGCCCCCGGTGATCTGTCCGCCCAGGGTTACCACTGCCGTGTGCTCGAGCTCGTCAGCTTCGATCTCTTCCGGTGGCAACTCGTGGCCGAGACGTTGCGCGACCAACTCCACCAGGACCTGGCTCACGAGACTGGATTTGCCGGACCCCGAAACACCGGTGACCGAGGTGAGTACGCCCTTCGGAAAGGCGACTTCGAGCTGGTCGAGGTTGTTACGTGTCACTCCAGCCAGGCGCAGCCAACCGCGCGGGGCGCGCGGGGTGCGCTCGTGCAGCCTTGCGTCGGCAGAACCGAACAGGTAACGCCGTGTCTGCGATTGTTCGATGTGGGCGAGTCCTTCGGGGGGACCGCTGTAGAGTATTTTGCCGCCGTGCTCACCGGCCGCGGGACCCACATCGACGATCCAATCGGCACGGCGCACCACATCGAGGTCGTGTTCGACCACGAACAGCGAATTGCCGGACGCCTTCAACTGGTCGAGAGCCGTGAGCAGTGATTCGGTATCGGCCGGATGCAATCCCGCGGACGGCTCATCGAGGACATACACGACACCGAACAAGTTGGAGCGCACCTGGGTCGCGAGTCGCAGCCGTTGCAACTCACCGGGCGACAGGGTCGGCGTGCTGCGCTCGAGAGACAGATAGCCCAGTCCGAGGTCCAGCAGAGACACGAGGCGGGCCTGCAGATCCTGTGTGATCCGCCGTGTCACCAGGGCCTTTTCGGGGTGATCCGCCGAGGCCTTGCGCAGTTGCCTCGCGGAGCCGTCGGCATAAGGCTGCAGGATGCGGGCGAGCTCTTTCAACGACAGTCGCGACAGCTCCGCGAGATCGAGGTCGGCAAACTTCACGGCCAGTGATTCGGGGCGCAGGCGCTTGCCATGGCACAAGGTGCATTCGGTGCTCAGCATGTATTGCAGAGCCCGTTTCTTCATCAGCGGACTCTGCGTGTTGGCGAACGAATGCATGACGTGACGGCGCGCACTCGAGAACGTGCCTTGGTAGCTCGGCTCGTCTTTGCGCTTCAGGGCACGGCGCGTCTGCTCAGGCGTGAGACCGGCGTAGACCGGAACGACCGGCTGCTCGTCCGTAAAGAGAATCCAGTCCCGCTGTTTTTTAGGAAGGTCCCGCCAGGGTCGATCGACGTCGATTCCCATCGAGACCAGGATGTCACGCTGGTTCTGCCCTCCCCAGGCCGTCGGCCACGCGGCGATGGCGCGCTCGCGGATGGTCAGAGTGTCATCCGGAACCATCGACTTCTCGGTGACCTCGTAGACCCGGCCGAGTCCGTGGCATTTCGGGCAGGCGCCCTGCGGCGTATTCGGCGAGAAGGACTCGGCATAGAGGAGCTGCTGGCCGCGGGGATAGTCGCCGGCGCGCGAGTACAACATGCGCAGGAGATTCGACAGGGTCGTCACACTGCCCACGGAGGAGCGGGTCGTTGGCGAGCCGCGCTGCTGTTGCAGGGCTACGGCCGGAGGCAGGCCATCGATCGCATCCACCTCCGGCACGGCCATTTGATGAAACAGGCGGCGGGCGTAAGGCGATACCGATTCCAGGTAGCGTCGCTGGGCTTCCGCATAGAGCGTGCCGAAGGCTAGCGAGGACTTTCCAGATCCCGATACGCCGGTGAAGACAACGAGCGAATCGCGCGGAATATCAACATCAATGTTCTTCAGATTGTGCTCGCGCGCGCCGCGCACTTGCACCATACCGGTCGTTTCTTTATTTCGCATGCGGGTCGGGATGATACGCGAGCGGCCATCCGCTGTGTGGCCTGTCCAACCTGTGAGAGCACCGATGCTTGGTCGTGGCGGCTATGCTCTTTGTGGTGTACAACGAGCCAATGAATAAGAAAATCGGTTTTGTTGGCCGGATGGCTGTTGGATTGCTCTTCGCTGTCCTGATGTCGGGTGGTCCGTCTGCTGCTCGGGCGGCGGCGTGCGACCGTGCCTGTCTGGAACGGATCGTGGACCAATACCTCGATGCGATGCTCGCGCACGACCCCCACAAGGCGCCGTTTGCACCCGATGTGAAGTTCACTGAGAACGGCCAGAAGCTCGAGCTCGGCGACGGGTTATGGCGCACATTCACCGCCAAGGGTACGTACCGGATGCTCGTCGAGGACGTCGACGCCGGACACGTGGCGTTTCTGGGCTCCATCCGGGAAGCGGACCTGCCGGCGATGTTCGCGCTCCATCTGAGAATACGCGACGGGAAGATCACGGCGGCCGAGACCCTCGTGCAGCGGAACGAGAAGTCAGGACTCGGCTTCGAGGAGCTCGGATACACGTGGCGCGAGCCGGTACCGGCGGACGAGCGGATGTCACGCGCGGACCTCCTGAGGACAGCCAACATGTATTTTTCCGGGATGCAGAAGAACGACGGCAAGGGCATCTACCCGTTCGATGATGATTGCAATCGCATCGAGAACGGCGGATTTACCACCAACGTTCCAACACCGCCGGGACAGACACGACCGGATCCGAAGACGGCCAGCAACTACTCGAGTCAATGGAGCTGTCGCGAGCAGTTTGAATCGGGGCTGCTGCACTTCGTGTCGCGCATCCGCGACCGGCGCTTCGTGGCGTTGGATCCGGAGCGGGGGTTGGTTTTCTGCTATGCGTTCTTCGATCACATGGCCGGTGACACGCGGACTTTCCAGACACCCGATGGACGCACGGTCACCGCGGGGCCGAAGCAGCCCTGGACCTGGGAGATCGCGGAGGCCTTCCGGATCGAGCACGGCAAGATTCATCAGATCCAGGCGATCATGGAGAAGGTGCCGTACGGAATGATCTCCGGGTGGAGCACCTGGGAGGAAGGGATGTCGAGTGAGGGGCGGGACGCTTCGCGCTAGAACCTGACCACTGCAACCCCGGTTCGAGCCATTAGCGGCCCGCGACCGTCTCCATATTGATTTGTCACGTCAATAGGAACAGCGCAAGCCGGACCGTTGCACCCGGTGCGCTGCACCGGCGGCGCCAAAAACAGACCCGCGGCGCCAAAAAGCCCCCCTTCTTTGACAGCGATCGGCGTCAGCCGCTACGCTAGCGAAGTATTGCAACTGTTTGTTCCGCATAGTGAAACAAACACCTCACCGCTTCACTCGCACATCCGGACGGTCGCCATGAACTCGCCTTCGCTACAGTCTGACAGTGACGTAGCCGTCATCCAGCTGGACAACCCACCCGTCAACGCTTTGTCGCATGCCACGCGTAAACGCATCGCCGCGGAGCTCGCGCGTGCGGCAGCGGATCCGGCCGTTAAAGCCGTCGTCCTTACGGGCAACGCCGAATTTTTCTCGGCCGGTGCCGACGTCAAGGAGTTCAACACGCCGAAGATGGCGGCGGAGCCGAACCTGGCCACACTGCTGCTGCTCTTCGAGCATTCTCTGAAGCCCACCATTGCCGCCTTGTCCGGCAGTACCCTGGGCGGCGGGTTCGAGCTCGCGCTCGCCTGCCACTACCGGGTCGGAACGCCCGAAGCCCGAGTCGGTCTTCCCGAAGTGAAGATCGGTCTCATTCCCGGTTCCGGTGGAACGCAACGTCTGCCGCGCGCGGTGGGCCTGGAGACGGCGATCAACATGATCGTTTCCGGCGAGCCGGCCCGCGCCGCCGACCTGGCGCGCACCACCCTTTTCGACCGCATCATCGAGGGCGATCTCGTGGCCGGTGCCAAGGCTTTCGCGCGCGGAGTCATCGCGGAAGGAAAACCAGCGCAACTCATTCGAGACCGGCCGGTTGGCTATACGTACCACGAGCCGCTTCTGCAGTTCGCTCGTACCATGGTCAAGGCGAAGGCTGGCCCCTTCCCCGCTCCGAGCGCATGCATCGACGCTATCCAGGCCTGCGTCACGGCGCCGACTTTCGACGACGGCGTGCTCAAAGAGCGCGAAATATTTTTAAACCTCATGCAGGGGTCCGAGTCGCGCGCCATCCGTCACGTGTTCTTCGCCGAGCGCGCGGCGGTAAAGATCGCCGATGTCCCCGCTAAAACACCCGTCCGGCCGATCGCCGCGGTGGGCGTCATCGGCGCGGGTACCATGGGCGGCGGTATCGCAATGAACTTTCTGAATGCGGGAATACCGGTCACGCTGCTGGAAGTGAACAAGGAAGCGCTCGACAAGGGCCTGGCGACCCTCCGACGCAACTACGAGAGTTCCGTCAAGAAGAAAAAGCTGTCGCCGGCGGATCTCGAGACCCGCATGGCGCTTCTGAAACCCACCGTGTCTTACGACGACCTGGGCGCCGCCGATCTGGTCATCGAAGCCGTATTCGAAGAGCTCTCCGTGAAAGAGGCGGTGTTCCGCAAGCTCGACTCGGTGGCGAAATCCGGCGCGATCCTGGCAACCAACACCTCGACGCTCGACGTGGACAAGATCGCCAACTACACGCGTCGGCCCGCCGACGTCGTGGGCCTGCACTTCTTCAGTCCCGCCAACATCATGCGTCTCCTGGAAGTCGTACGCGGGAAAGACACGGCCAAAGACGTGCTGGCCACGGTCATGCAGTTGTCGAAGAAAATTCGCAAGCTCGCGGTCGTTTCCGGCGTCTGCGACGGTTTCATCGGCAACCGCATGTTGCATCGATACTCGGCGCAGGCGGGTTTCCTGCTCGAGGAAGGCTGCTTGCCTGCGCAGGTGGACGCTGCGATGGAACGATTCGGTTTTGCCATGGGGCCGTTTCGCGTTGGCGACCTCGCGGGCA
This sequence comes from Steroidobacteraceae bacterium, assembly GCA_035566815.1. Taxonomy (GTDB): domain Bacteria; phylum Pseudomonadota; class Gammaproteobacteria; order Steroidobacterales; family Steroidobacteraceae; genus 13-2-20CM-66-19. The sequence continues at coordinate 11,224 of DATMQL010000193.1, forward strand.
ACGATATCAGCTGGGCCATCCGCAAGCGCCGCGCCGCTGAAGGACACGCCTCCGACGAGGGCAAGATCGCGGACCGCTTGTGCGAGATGGGCCGGTTCGGACAGAAAACCAGTGCGGGGTGGTATGACTACCGGCCGGGCGATCGCACTGCCCGACCCAACGCCGAGGTCGATGCAATGATTGTGCGCTACTCCGCCGAAGTCGGGGTCACCCGGCGCAACATCGGCGATCGCGAAATCGTCGAACGCCTCGTGTATGCGTTGGTGAATGAGGGGGCGAAGATCCTGGAAGAGCGAATCGCACAACGCGCTTCCGACATCGATCTCGTCTACCTGAATGGTTACGGCTTCCCCATGCTGCGTGGCGGCCCGATGTTCTACGCGGATACAGTAGGTCTCACGGAAGTGGTGAGCGCCATACGCCGCTACGCCACCGGCTTGCATCCGCAGCCGTGGAAACCAGCGCCCTTGTTGGAAAAGCTCGCGGCCGACGGCTCGTCGTTCGCATCCTTCGACTCACAATCCGCGGACTCCCTCTCATGAGTAATGCTGTCATCGTATCCACGGCTCGCACGGGCTTCGGTAAGTCCTGGCGGGGTGCTTTCAACATGACCTATGGTGCCTCATTGGGCGGCCACGTCGTGCAACAGGCGGTAGCGCGCGCCGGCATCGACCCGGCCGAGGTCGAAGACGTCCTGATGGGCTGCGCGCTGACGGAAGGGACGACGGGCGGAAACATCGCGCGGCAGATTGCCTTGCGCGCTGGACTCCCCGAGTCGACGGCCGGCGTCACCGTCAATCGTTTCTGCTCCTCGGGACTGCAGACGATCGCCATGGCGGCGCAAAGAGTGATCCTCGAGAAAGTGCCGGTCATGGTCGCGGGAGGTCTCGACTCGATCTCCTGTGTCCAGAACGACATGAACAGCCGGATGCGCCAGGATCCCTGGCTGAACGAGCACGAGCCGGGCATTTTCTGGACCATGATCCAGACCGCCGAGCAGGTTGCCAAGCACTACGGCATCTCCCGCGAGCGGCAGGACGAATACGGCGTGCGCAGTCAGAAGCGCGCGGCGGAAGCGCGCGCGGCCGGAAAATTCAACGACGAGATCGCGCCGATGAAGGTCACGATGGGCGTCGTGGACGAGGCGACGAGCAGGTTGAGCACACGGGAAATCACCATCAGTGCCGACGAAGGCATCCGGCCTGACACGACCATCGAGGGCGTGTCAAAGATCCGGACTGTGTTGCCGGACGGTGTGATTACGGCAGGCAACGCGAGCCAGTTCTCGGATGGCGCGAGCGCCTGTGTTGTGATGGACGAGAAACTCGCCGAAAAGCGCGGGCTCGAGCCGTTGGGCATTTTCCGCGGATTCGCGGTGGCGGGCTGCGATCCGAAAGAAATGGGAATCGGCCCTGTGTTTGCGGTGCCTCGACTGCTCGAGCGGACCGGCGTAAAGCTCGAGGACGTCGGGCTGTGGGAGCTCAACGAAGCGTTCGCCGTGCAGGTCATCTATTGCCGCGATCGGTTGGGCATTCCCGATGACCGCCTGAACGTGAACGGCGGCGCCATCGCAGTCGGACATCCCTATGGAGCTTCCGGGGCGCGTCTCGTAGGACATGCGCTCATCGAGGGCCGGCGTCGCGGTGTGAAGTTTGTTGTCGTCACGATGTGCATTGGCGGCGGCCAGGGAGCCGCGGGCCTCTTCGAGGTATGCTGAACCCGCCTGTCGAATTGCGACAGGCGTTCGATGCAGGGCGCCTCTGGGAGTGGCTGCGCCCTTTCATCAGTGATGCGACTCGAGCCGTCCCGGTGGCACAGTTCGACAGCGGGCAGTCGAATCCCACCTATCTCATCGATGTGGGGACTCGCAAACTCGTGCTCCGGCGTAAACCGCCGGGCACGCTGTTACCCTCGGCGCATGCCGTGGAGCGCGAATTCCGGATCATGCGCGCGCTCGCCGCCACGAGAGTGCCGGTTCCACGCTGCCTGGCGCTTTGCGAGGATCCGTCGGTCATCGGAAGCGCCTTCTACGTCATGGAGTATGTCGAGGGCCGTATTTTCCGGGATCCTGCGTTGCCCTCGGTGTCCCGGACCGAGCGCGGCCCGATCTACGCCGAAATGAACCGGGTCATCGCCGAGCTCCACTCGGTCGATCCCAACACCCTCGGCCTCGCCGACTACGGTCGGGCCGGTAATTACATCGAGCGCCAGGTGCAGCGCTGGACGAAGCAGTACCGCGCCTCGCAAACCGAGCACATTCCGGCCATGGACCGGCTCATCGAATGGTTGCCGCTACACATACCGCCACGGGATGAGACTCGCATCGTTCATGGCGACTTCCGGCTCGACAACGTGATTTTCGATCCGCAGGAGCCGTGCATCCGAGCCGTTCTCGACTGGGAGTTGTCGACACTCGGTCATCCATTGGCCGACTTTGCCTATCACTGCCTCGTCTGGTACCGGACTCCCGATATGCAGCAGGGACTGGTAGGCCTGGACCTCGAAGCGCTGGCGCTACCGCCGGTGCGTGACTATCTCGCGGCATATTGCAATCGCCTCGGGCGTGAGGTCGTGACACCGCACGAGTGGGAGTTCTACATCGTGTTCAACATGTTCCGGCTCGTTGGAATCCTTCAGGGAGTCGCGGCCCGGGCTATCCAGGGAAATGCCTCGAGTGGGCGGGCCGCCGAGTTGGGAAGCGGCGCGCGGCCGCTGGCGGAAGAGGCCTGGCGCCGTGTGGAAGCTTTGGGGGAGTGAGTATGGGCTTCGAGATGTCCGCAAAAACGAAGGCGCTCGCCGCGCGGGTGGCGGCGTTCATGGAGGAGTTTGTCTACCCGAACGAAGCGCGTCTGTACGCGGAAATTGAGGCAAACCGGTTGCGCGGTGACCCCTGGGTGCCGCTGCACCTGATGGAGGAGCTCAAAGTCGAAGCGCGTCGCCGGGAGCTGTGGAATCTGTTTCTGCCGGAGTCGCCCTTCGGTGCCGGGCTCACCAACCTCGAATACGCTTCGCTGTGCGAGATCATGGGCCGCTCGCCGTTTGCCCCCGAGGTTTTCAACTGCTCGGCTCCTGACACCGGCAACATGGAGGTGCTGGCCCGTTACGGCACTCCTGAGCAGCAGGAGCGTTGGCTGAAGCCGCTGCTCGAGGGGAAGATCCGGTCGGCATTCGGGATGACGGAGCCCGCGGTGGCCTCCTCCGATG
>DATMQL010000194.1:0-7214 GCA_035566815.1 Steroidobacteraceae bacterium
GGAGTGATAGGCCCCAACACCATCACGGCAATCTCGAGCGCCTCATGCCGCACAGCCCGCCCCTGCGGCGAGCCATCATCAAACCGCACGATTGAATTCAGCAATTCCATGATCGCGGCAATCGCCGTATTGAAATTCCGACGCCGCCCGATGTCGTCAGTCGCCTTAGCCAGCGCCCGGTGCGCGGCACGCCGCAAATCCCGCTGCCCCGGTGTCAGCGCGCCCACTTCCAAAGCAGGCGACGGCCCCTTGGACACATGATCACGCACCGCCACCCAGAGGCGCCGGATAAACCGCGACGCCCCCTGCACACCGTCATCCGACCAAACCAGCGACTGCTCAGGCGGCGACGCATACATCATGAACAGGCGCGCCGTATCCGCTCCGAAGCGGGCCACGAAGCTCTCCGGGTCGACGCCGTTGTTCTCCGACTTCGACATCTTGCCAAGCCCCTCGTGCACGACCTGAATCGTGCCGAGCTCCTTGGTCTTGACCTCGTGAATCTCGGTACCGTCGGCGTCACGCCGCGTATCCACGTCGGCGGGATTGAAATAACGCTTCCGCCCCTCGGCAGGCTGATAGGTGTAGATGTCGTTCAGCACCATTCCCTGCGTCAGCAGGTTGGTGAAAGGCTCGCCGAACTTGACCAGCCCCAGGTCGCGCATGACCTTGACCCAGAACCTCGAATACAACAGGTGCAGGATCGCATGCTCGATACCGCCAACGTACTGGTCGGTCGGCAGCCAGTAGTCGACGCGCGGATCCACCATGCTCGCCGCCTGATCCTGGCAGGCATAACGCACGAAGTACCACGACGAATCGACGAACGTATCCATCGTGTCGGTTTCGCGCCGCGCAGGCTTCCCACACTTCGGGCACTTGCACGCGAGGAACGCCTCAGACTTGTTGAGCGGATTACCGCTGCCATCCGGCACGAGATCCTCGGGCAACATCACCGGCAACTGCGAGTCGGGCACGGGCACATCGCCGCACGCCTCGCAGTGAATGATGGGAATCGGACAGCCCCAGTAGCGCTGCCGCGAAACACCCCAATCACGCAGCCGGTAGTGAATCCGCTTGCACCCCAACCCCTTCTTCTCGAGCGCGGCCGAAATCGCATCCAAGGCCGCCTTGAAATCGAGTCCCGAGAACTCGCCCGAGTTCACGGTGATACCGTACTCACCGTAGGCCGGTATCCAGGGCTCGAGAACCTCGTCGTAGGCGCCGCTCGCCGAGCGCACCACCGTCGTGATCCGCAAGGAATTCTTCAGGGCGAACTCGAAATCGCGCTCGTCGTGGCCGGGCACGCCCATGACGGCGCCCTCGCCATACCCCATCAACACGTAGTTGGCGACCCAGATCTCGATCTGCTCGCCCGTGAACGGATGCAGCACGTGCAGCCCCGTGCGCATACCCTTCTTTTCCTGGGTCGCGACATCGGCCTCCATCACGCTGCCGCGCCGACACTCATCGACGAATGCAGCCAGCGCCGAGTTGCTCTTCGCGGCCGCGAGTGCGATCGGATGCTCGGCGGCAATCGCCATGAACGTGACACCAAACACGGTGTCCGCGCGCGTCGTAAAGACTTTCAACGCACCATCGGCCGACATCGCCGCGCGCGTATCCGGCGCGTAGGGAAAGGCAACCTCGCAACCTTCGCTGCGCCCGATCCAGTTCGCCTGCATGACCCGAACCCGCTCGGGCCAGCCGGGCAGGTTATCCAGCGCACTCAACAACTCGTCGCCGTAGCGCGTGATGTTGAGGTAGTACATCGGGATTTCGCGCTTCTCGACGAGCGCACCCGTGCGCCAGCCGCGCCCCTCGATCACCTGCTCGTTGGCGAGCACGGTCTTATCGACCGGATCCCAGTTCACGACACCGGTTTTCCGGTACGCGATGCCCTTCTCCAGCATGCGCAGGAACAGCCATTGGTTCCAGCGGTAGTAGGTCGGGTCGCAGGTCGCCAGCTCGCGCTTCCAATCGATCGCGAAGCCCAGCGACTTCATCTGGTTGCGCATGTAAGCGATGTTCTGGCGGGTCCACTTCGCGGGCGGCACGCCGTTGCTCATCGCAGCATTCTCGGCTGGAAGGCCGAACGCGTCCCAACCCATCGGCTGCAGGACGTTATATCCCTGCATGCGCGTGAAGCGGGCGATCACATCTCCGATGGTGTAGTTCCGCACGTGGCCCATGTGGAGCCGCCCGGACGGATACGGAAACATCGAAAGACAGTAGTACTTCGGGCGCTCTGTATCCTCGCCTACCTCGAAGGCGCGTCGCTCGTCCCAATACTCTTGCGCGGCACGCTCGACGGCCGCGGCGTCATAGATCTCTTCCATCGAATCATTGTAACCGCAGAGGCACGAAGATCTGAGCGTCGTCGCGCTGGATCAGCAGGGCCACGTTCTTACCGGAGGACTTCGCCGAATCCTGCAGTTCCTTCGCAGTCTTCACACGCTTGCCGTTTATGCCGAGGATGATGTCGCCCGGCTGTACGCCGGCGGCCGCGGCGGGGCCGGTGGCGTCCTCGACGACCAGGGTACCCGTGGTCTGTACCTGCTCTTTCTCCTGGGTGTCGAGCGCCCGCACGGTGAGGCCGAGCTGCGTCGCCTGGTCGGTCTGCCTGGCACTGGGCTTTCCGCTGCCAGGAGTCGCGCTGGCCGTCTGCGCCTGCTCCTTGAGCTCGGCGATCTTCACGCTGATCGTCTGCTGCTTACCGCCCCGCCACACCTGCAGGGAGGCATCGCTGCCGGGCTTCATGGCGGCGATCGAGCCCGAGAGCTCGCCATAGCGCTCGATGGAATGACTGTTCACACCCAGAATGACGTCGCCGGGGACCAGGCCGGCCTTCGAGGCCGGGCCATCCTTTTCCACCGAGCTCACGAGCGCACCACGCGGGCGATCGAGACCGAAAGACTCCGCGAGCTGTGCGTTGACGTCCTGGATCGTCACGCCGATACGGCCCCGCACCACGTGTCCCGTCTTCACGAGCTGGTCTTCGACGTTCCGGGCCACATCGATCGGAATGGCGAACGACACGCCCATGTAGCCGCCGGTGCGGCTGAAGATCTGTGAGTTGATGCCGATCACCTCACCCGACATGTTGAAGAGCGGGCCGCCGGAGTTGCCCGGGTTCACCGCCACGTCCGTCTGGATGAAGGGGACGTAGTTGTCGCTCGGGAGCGAGCGCGAAGTGGCGCTGATGATGCCCGCGGTCGCGCTGTTTTCGAACCCGAAAGGCGAGCCGATCGCGAGCACCCACTGCCCGGGCTTGATCTTCGTCGGATCGCCGAGGCGCACGGTGGGCAGATTGGCCGCATTGATCTTGATCACCGCCACGTCGGTACGCTCGTCGGCCCCGATGACTTTCGCCGGGAACTCGCGCCGGTCGGTGAGGCGCACCGTGACCTCGTCGGCGTTGGCCACGACGTGGGTGTTGGTGAGAATGTAACCGTCACTGCTGACGATGAAGCCGGAGCCCGCGCCGCGTACCGGCGGTTGGTTTCCGCGCGGTGTCTGCTGATCCGGGCCCGGGATGCCGAAGCGGCGGAAGAAGTCGAAAAACGGATCGTTGGGCGACAGGCCCGGCACACCGCCATTGGACTGCTGCGGCTTCTCGACAACCTCCACGTTGACGACGGCGGGGCCGTACTTTTCGACGAGGGGTGAGAAGTCCGGCAGGGCGCGCAACACACCCTCCACGCTCGGCGTCGCCGCGGGCGCCGCCGCGACCGCCGGAGGCGGGACCTGGGGTATCTGTGCCTGGGGGGACTGGGCGCTCAGGCCACCGGAACAAGCCGCCAATGCGATTGAAACGCTCAGCACCGAGACCGCACGATGGGCGGGGCGCGAAACTCTCATGCTCGACTCCGGGGTGAGGGGGCGCTCGGGCCCGCGTGACGAAGAACTCGGTTTCATTAGGGCTCCAATCAAGCTCCAGCACTTGGCGTGCCCATCGGGGGCCGCCGGCCGTAAGATTTACGCATCCACAGCCCATACGCCAGCGCTACTGTCGACAACATCACGATCAGCCAATTTCCAACACGAGCATACGGCGTGAGACCGGTACGCGGCGTTATCGAAGACTGGAGGATATAGGCCTGGAACTCGGGAGCGCGTGCCACGACTTCGCCGTGCGGCCCGATGACACCCGTGATGCCGTCGTTGGCTGCACGGATAAGATAACGCCCGGCTTCGAGGGCGCGCATGCGGGCGATCTGGAAATGCTGGTGTCTGGCGGTAGAGTGGCTGAACCAGGCGTCATTGGTCACATTGACGAGAGCGTCAGCCTTGCGCAGCACGCCCAGCATGGCGCTGCCGTAGGCGTCCTCGTAACAAATCGTGGCCCCCAGCTCCAGGCCGGCGACCGGAAGGGGGGGTTGGTTGGCACCACCGCGGGTGAAGCTCGAATAAGGCAGGCTCATCAGGCGCAGCCAGTCGCGCACGAACGCTGGCACCGGGAAGAACTCCGCGAAGGGCACCAGGTGGTCTTTGTCGTACCAGCTGATCTGACGGTCGAGCGAGATGATCGAGTTGAAGTAGTGCTGCTCGTCGTCGGACTCACGCAGAATGCCGAACACCAGGCCCGAGCCGTGCGCGCGGGTCTCCCGGTACAACTGGCCGATGTAGGCCATCTGGTTGTTGGCCAGATCGGGCACCGCGGACTCCGGCCAGACAATGAGTTGCTTCCCGAGTACCTTCTCCGTGAGCTGATGGTATAGGTCGAGGATTTTGTCCTGGTTGCTGTCGAGCCATTTCTGGTCCTGGGAGATCGCGCCCTGCACCACCGCGACCGATACTGGCGGACCGGACGGATGGGTCCACTCGACAGACTGGAGGGTGCCCCCGACGAGCCAGGGCAACACGAAAAACGCCCCTCCGACCATGCGCGCGCGCGTCGTCCCACATAACACGGCCGTGAGACCACCCGCACTCAACAACAACAGCGCGCTGATGCCATACACCCCGGCGATGGGCGCGAAGCTGGCGAGCCACGTGTCGGTCTGGGAGTACCCGAGCGAAAGCCACGAGAACCCGGACAGAAACCAGCCGCGCCACCACTCGATGAGCAGCCAGGCGGCGGGCACACCGAGCAACCAGCGCACCAGGCCGGTGGCAGGCAGCCAGCGCGTTACGCAATAACCCAGCGCGGCGTGATACAGCCCCATGATCACGACCAGCGCCGCCATCAGCCCCAGGGCGATCCAGAGGGGCGCTTCGCCTAAAATATGAATACTGATGTACAGCCAGTAGGTGCCCGCGGCGAACGTACCGGCGTTGAACCAGAACCCCAACCACGCGCCTTCGCGCGGCGTCACTCGCTGCCACAGCCACATCAGCACCGCCGGGCAAAGAACCGCTAGCGGCCACCAATTGAGCGGAGCAAAGGAGCAGGCGAGCAAAGCGCCCGCGCCCGCGGCGATAGCCCGGCGAGCAAGAGTCGAAGAGCGGTAGGTCCCCAGCAATGCCAGGACGTTACGAGACTCACGCGGCGTCACGTCCATGCGGTCATCCCGCACGGTTTCGGTGACGGCGGCAACGCGCCGTTCGCTCATATCAGAACTCGCCGTCCGAGAGCCGCTCTTCCGGCGGAATGACATCCTGCGGCGGCACCACGCGCAGCGCGTCGATACGCCGGCGGTCGGCACGGGTTACCCGAAACTCGAAGCCGTCGATGGTCGCGGCGTCGCCTCGCCGCGGCAGACGGCCAAACTCTTTCATGAGCAAACCGGCGACGGTATCGAAGCCTTCCTCTTCCGAGAGGTGCGCACCGAAATATTCATTGAACTCCTCGATGCGGGTGACACCGCGCACCGTGAACTGCCGCTCCGCCTCCTTGCGGATGTTGTGATCGTCCTCGACATCGAACTCATCGTCGATCTCGCCGACAATCTGCTCGATCACGTCCTCGATGGTGACCAGCCCGGAGACACCGCCGTACTCATCGACCACCAGCGCCATGTGATTGCGGTTGCCGCGGAATTCCTTCAACAGCACGTTGAGCCGCTTGGATTCGGGCACGAAGACCACCGGCCGCATGAACTCACGGATGTCGAAACGCTCGCGCACTTCCTGGGCGTAGAGGCGCAAAAGATCCTTCGCGAGCAGGATCCCGACAATGTCGTCGCGATCCTCATCCATCACCGGAAAGCGTGAATGCCCGGATTCGACCACGACCGGCAGGAGTTTGGCGAAGGGGTCATCGCGCCTGACAAACACCATCTGCGCGCGCGGAATCATGATGTCGCGCACCTGCAGGTCGCCGACCTCCAGCACGCCCTCGAGCATACTCAACGCGTCCGGATCGACCAGCCCGCGCTGCCCCGCTTCGCGCAGAACCGCCAGCAGCTCGTTGCGATCCTGCGGCTCGCCAACAAATCCCTGCGCGATTTTCTTCAGCCACCGTCCCGTCGCGTTGAGGTCTTTCGCCATCACACGCTCCGATAGGGGTTCGCGAAACCAAGACGACGCAGCACCGCGATCTCGCGACGCTCCATACGGTCGGCATCTGAGTCGATCTCATGGTCATAGCCGATGAGGTGCAACGACCCGTGCACGACGAGGTGCGCCCAATGGGCCCGCAGACTCTTCTTCTGCTCACGGGCCTCGGTGCGCAACACCTGCGGGCAGATCACCAGGTCTCCCAGTGGGCGCGGCTCATCACCCACGGTTGGCGAAGGAAGCTCGGCCACAGGGAAAGACAACACGTTGGTGGGTTTGTCGCGCCCGCGGAACCGCGCGTTGAGGCGGCGGCTCTCGGCCGGGCCAACCACAGAAACGCCGATTTCGCGACCGACCGCGCGTCGACCGAGGGCCGCGCCGGCCCAGACAGTGAGGTCGCGGCGCGCAGGCGCCCAGGCCCGTACGCGCCTACGAACATCAACACTGACACCGCTGCGAGTACCGACACTACCGCGAGTGCCAACGCCTGCGTGAACACCGACGCTCGCGCGTCCGCCAGCCGATTTCCGTGCTGGGACGGCAGCACTCACGACGAGCTACTCTGGGCCTCGTAGGCCTTGACGATGCGTTGGACGAGAGGATGACGCACGACATCCTGCGCATCGAAGAAAGTGAATGCGACACCCTCAACACCGCGCAGCACGTTGATTACATGGCTCAGGCCGGACTGCTTGCCGTGGGGAAGATCTGTCTGCGTCACGTCACCCGTCACGACCGCCTTGGAGCCGAAACCGATGCGGGTGAGGAACATC
>DATMQL010000195.1:0-11884 GCA_035566815.1 Steroidobacteraceae bacterium
CCGGCGTTCGTATCGGCAAACACGAACAGGCCGCGGACGTATATTGGCTTCTGGTAGGCGGGCGTGGCGGATGCGGTGACTACGGGATGTACAGTGACCGTCGCCGGCAATCCGTGGGCGTTATCTACCGTGTTGGAGGCCTCGAGATCGATGTTGAAATTAATCAGCGAGGAGGTCTGGTTGCCGACCACCAGGGGATTGTTGGGATCGAAGGTCACGGTGATCGACTCCTGTCCGGGAGTGGTCCCTGTTATGCCGTCGATGAGAGTGGTGGCCCCGGCTGTTCCGCCGGCGTCTATCGTGACGTACGAGCTGGCGTAATCCAGGAAGAAGGTGGCGGAGACGTACGTTCCTTCCTCCAGCGCGGGGGCCTCCAGGAGCTGCACGAAACCTGTCTGCTGCGCCAGATCGACGCGCTGACTCACCAAGGGGATCTGGAGGACGGTGCCGTCCTGGCGCGTCATATTGATCTGATCGATCGTGACGATGTAGCTCGTGAACTGGCCGTGCTGCGCCGTAAGGGTGAACACGGGAGTGCCGGCGATGAAGAGGTTGTTGCCGCAGCTGGTGATGAAAAGTATCGCCAGCGCCGCGCTCAATCCGCGAAGCAGGAACCGCAAGCCGTTCCGGGCGCCCGAGTTGTCACGAGCGCGAACATCGATCATCAAGGTATCCCCCTTGTTATTTGGGATGGGGCTGGACTGCTGCTCTTAGGGGCATTAGAGATCCCCGGCCGGCAATACGTTCCGCCCGTTAACAGTAATTTGTGCAAACGAGTAGTTTACCGCGTTCGCGCGTCCGGGCCATGGAGATTACGCCCGGGCGCCACCCCAAGGGCCGAACGTCCCTCAATCGATCGTGACCGCGACATCGGTGGCGCTGCCGCCGGTGACGGTCACGGGCGATGTAATCGACTCGGATTTGAAGCTGCTGGAAGTCCACAGAATCACGGAAAGGTAGTAGTTCCCGACGTCGCCGCTCGGGAGGCCGTTGACCGTCGCGCTGCCCGTGCCGTTCAGCAAGGTGCTGCTGGAGATTGGCGCTACGCCGACTATGGCGCCGTCATGGCTGACGATCAGCTCGCCCCCGATATACGACCCCGCAGGGGCCGTGATCGCCGCGGCGATGGATCCCGCAGCCGAACTGTTCGCGGGTGTCAGGCTCGGCACAGCGACCGCCACCGGCGTAGGGGTCGTGGTGGTTGACGAGGCAGGGACGAGGCTCGCGGCGTTCGACACGACCATCGTACTGAATGAAAGCGTCCCATCTGCGTACAGCGGAGCCGTCGCGCCTACTCGATAAGCTGCCGCACCGGAGGCGTTCGTGGTCTCGGTGGGGGTGGAACTCGTCACGGTGATCGCCGACCCGCTGCTCGAATAAGTGCCTGACTGTATGTTGCCAGTAGAAAGCTGCTCTGAGGTCTGCAGGTTGAGATTGAGCGAGTCGATGCCGACCTCGTCGATCGCATAGGGGACCTCATTCGAAGCCGGCAACGTCTGGTAGAAGGTGACCGCGGCACCTGGGGGCAGGGACGCCGTGGCGGTGGGCGTAATGTTCGCGACGAAGGCGTTCGCCGCTGTCGGGATGAACGTGCCGATGGATACCGCACCGGTCGCCGTGGTCGTGGCGACCGAGCCAGCCGTCGCAGCCGCCCCAGTAAGGCTCGGCGTCGTGGTGGTCACGGAAACGTTCTTGATAATGATGGTCGTGATGTTCGGCCCGTGAATCACGACGTCATACACCGCAGGCGTCGATGAATTCGATGCCAGGGGGTAGATCGTGAAAGTGCCGTCGGTCTGCACTGGGGCGCTGGCGACGATGACGTGATGGGTCAAATCGGTGCTCAGCGACTCGGCACTCGCCTGAATGGCCACACGGCCGGAAACGCTGTTGATGTTCGTCAGCGAGGTGGAGGTGAGAGTCAGCGTGCCGGTGATGCCACCGGTCGTCGAAAGGTCGGTCGCCGTCGGATTCGCGCTGAATATCGCGCCCGTCGCCGTCCCGGTGGTGGCGCCAGTGGCAGACGGCGTGCAACTACCCCCCGAGGCAACGACATAGCAGAACAGATGGAGGTCACGATTGGCGTCAAAGCTCGTCGCGAACGAGACCGTCGTCGTCGTGCTGCTCGTGGACGTGGTTGGCGTGGTTGTGGTCGGTGTGGTTGTGGTCGTGCCAAACAGGTTGGTCGTCGTATTATTCGTGGTACCCGTGGTCGAACTCGTTGAGCCCGTCGAGCCCGTCGAGCCCGTGCCGATACCCCCCACGCCGACTTTTCCGACAGGGACCTTCAATGAAGCGCCCGGTATCACGAAGCCCTTCTCGGGGTTCGGCAGGACGAGAGGCACCTGGCGCGTGGTACCCGTCGTGTCGACGTAATCGGCCTCCGAATTCCAGGTCGCTCCGATTGCCAGCGCCGAAGCGGAGGCGGTTGCATTCCAGTCGAGCGGCATCAGGAGAATCGTATTGTAGGTTCCCGGTGCGATGCGCAGGTCATTGGCGATTTCGCCCAGGGTGCCGTTCGACTCCGTCACCAGGTCGATGGTCACCGGGGTCTTGAGCGGGAACTTCCCCCAGCCCGAATCGTCGGGGCCCGCATTCGTCTTCGTGTTGAACCACACTTCCTGGGTGGTGATGTACACGTGGGTGAATTGCGAAGGGGTGCTGCCGGTGGCCGAAACGTTGGTGCGTGAAGAGCAGCCCGAGAATGCGGCGCACAGCGCCAGCAGGGCGCCACCGGTGAATGCGAATCGAGTCATCTGAGACATGTAAATCCCTGTCGCGACTGGAGCCAGGTCCCAGCCGTAGGGTAGACGGCCGGGATTCCGCTTTGGTTCCTCGATCTTCTCCGAAGATGATGAACGCCGCAATCTTTGCGACGCTGACAATTCCGCAAAAAAACTGAAAAAAGCAGCCCTCTGTCGGTTGCACCCGACACATTCCCGGGGCACTGGGCCGCGGTCGTTATCTTTTTAACAATGGGGCCGCAAATCATCAGTCCCCCCAATCGCTAAGCTACCCGCCCGCGCCGCTCTTCCAAGGCCTCCCAGCGTGCGAATTTCGTGAGCAGCAGGGCCTCGATCTCCTCGAGCCGCTTGCTGTCCGTGCGCTGTTGCTGCGGGCCCTGACGATGATAGTCGGGGGTGCTCATACGGGCGGTGAGTTCCGTTTGCTCGCGCTCGAGCGCCTCGATCTCCTTGGGCAGGGAGTCGAGCTCACGTTGCTCCTTGAAGCTGAGTTTCGCGCGCGGTTTGGCCGTGGGTGCGGGCGGATCTGCCGCCGGCTTCGCAGCGGCCTGTTTCGACGTCGCGAGGGCGGCGTACGGTCTGTTCCGCTGTTTGAGCCAGTCGCTGTAGCCGCCCACATACTCGCGCCACACCCCGTCGCCTTCCGAGGCGATAGTTTGGGTGACGACGTTGTCGAGGAAGCGACGATCGTGACTCACGAGCAGCAGCGTGCCGGTGTAGTCCTGCAACTTCTGCTCGAGCAGCTCGAGCGACTCGATGTCGAGATCGTTCGTCGGCTCATCGAGCACCACCATATTGGCCGGGCGCGCGAACAGCCGCGCCAGCAGGAGCCGGTTACGCTCGCCGCCGGAGAGCATTTTCACGGGCGATTTCGCGCGTTGAGCCGCGAACAGGAAGTCACCGAGATAACTGGTGATGTGCTTGCGCTCGGTACCGATCTCAACCCAATCGGAGCCCGGGCTGATCGTCTCCGCCACGGTGGCCTCGGGGTTGAGTTGCGCGCGAAGTTGGTCGAAGTAGGCCACCTGCAGGTTGGTGCCGAGCTTCACCGTGCCCGAGTCGGGCTCGAGCGCGCCCAGGATGAGCCGGATGAGCGTCGACTTGCCGGCCCCGTTGGGACCGATGAGTCCGATACGGTCCCCGCGCATGATCCGCGCGGTCAGATCGCGTACGACCGTGCGATCGCCGAAACTTTTATTCACGTCAGTGAGCTCGGCGACCAGTTGCCCGGAACGCTCGCCGGCGTCCAGGCTGATCCTGACATTGCCCAGTCGGTCGAGCCGGGCGGCGCGATCATTGCGCAGCCGTTCGAGTCGCTTCACACGGCCCTCGTTACGCGTGCGGCGCGCTTCCACGCCTTTGCGGATCCACACTTCCTCCTGCGCCCAGAACTTGTCGAAGCGGCGACGCACCACTTCCTCCGCCGCCAGCTCCTGGTCCTTACGCTCTTCGTAGGCCGCGAAATTCCCGGGATAGGAGCGGATGATGCCGCGATCGAGCTCGATGATCCGACTCGTGATCCGGTCGAGGAACGCACGGTCGTGGGTGATGACGATGGCGGCCGGCACTTTCAACAGCAGCTCCTCGAGCCGCTCGATGCCTTCGATATCGAGATGGTTGGTGGGCTCGTCGAGCAGCAGGAGATCGGGCTGCAGGGTGAGGGCGAGGGCCAGGGCCGCGCGCTTGCGCTCGCCGCCGGAGCTCGTGGCGGGCGATCTGGATTCGTCGAGCTCGAAACGATGCAGGAACTCGGTGAGACGCGATTCGAGGCGCCACTGCTCGCGCTCGTCGGCATGCAACTCGGCGAACACGGTGCCGTTCGCGCCCTTCGCGGTGCCGGCACGCTCCAACAGGCTCTCGCGCAGTGTTTCCGCAGGAGGCAGCTCGGGCTCCTGCTCGACGAATGCGATGCGGACGGTGCGCTGTTGTTGCAGCTCCCCATCGTCCAGGTGAGCCAGGCCCGCGATGATCCGCAGGAGAGATGATTTTCCAGTACCGTTGCGGCCGATGAGTCCGAGCCGCTCGCCGGATTCCACGGAGAACTGCGCGCCGTCCAGGAGAGGGCGGTCGCCGAAGGCGAGGTGTGCATCGAGAAGTGTGATGAGTGCCATGACCTGATTGTGCGGATTGGACGGCGAAAGGCGAACACTGTACAGTGGGCGGCTGGAATATACAGGTGCGCGGTCAGCACCTGGTCCGCTCGCAGTCTGTCACTTCCGGCGCACTTCGATTCAACCCTTACCTCGCCTCTGACCGCCGCAGCCCGCTTTGGCGCTGCCGTGCGAGCTCCAGATAAAGAGGTTTTTTAATGTCATTCGAGCTTCTCGGGCTCAAGCCCGAGCTTTTGCGTGCCGTATCCGAAAAAGGCTACACCACGCCCAGCCCCATTCAATCCCAGGCCATCCCGGCCGTGCTCTCCGGCCGCGATCTCATCGCCGGCGCGCAGACCGGCACCGGCAAAACGGCTGCGTTCGTACTGCCCATTCTGCAGCGTCTCACCGAGTCGCAGCAGTCCGGCCGTACGCCTCGCGCCCTGGTCCTCACTCCGACGCGCGAGCTGGCCGCCCAGGTGGCGGAAAGCGCCCGCGACTACGGAAAATACGTCAGCCTGCGCACCGCGGTGGTCTTCGGCGGTGTGGGCATTGGTCCGCAGATCCATGCGCTCCGCACCGGTTGTGATCTCCTGATCGCGACTCCCGGCCGCCTGTTGGATCTCGCCGAGCAGCGCGCCGTGGATCTTCGCGACGTGCGGTGTTTTGTTCTCGACGAAGCCGATCGCATGTTGGATATGGGCTTCATCCACGCCATCCGCCGCATTCTCAAGCTCCTCCCCGCGCAGCGCCAGAACCTCATGTTCTCGGCGACCTACTCGGAAGAGATCCGTGAGCTCGCGAAGCGCTTTGTGCGTGATCCGGTGACGGTTGAGGTCGCGCCGCGCAACGCTACCGCCGATCGGGTGGAGCAGACCGCTTATCGCGTCTCGAAGGATCACAAGCGGCACCTGCTCGCGCATCTCATCAGCAGTGGCAACTGGCACCAGGTGCTCGTGTTCACGCGTACCAAACATGGGGCCAATCGGCTCGCGCAGCAGCTGGAGGCCAACGGCATCCGCTCCGCCGCGATTCATGGCAACAAGAGCCAGGGTGCGCGAGTGCGCGCGCTGGCGGATTTCAAGGACAACAAGGTCACGGCCCTGGTGGCGACCGAAGTCGCCGCGCGTGGCCTGGATATCAAAGAGCTCCCGCACGTCGTGAACTACGAGTTGCCGAATGTGCCGGAGGACTATGTGCACCGCATAGGCCGCACGGCGCGTGCCGGTGGTACGGGCTTCGCCGTGTCGCTGGTTGCTCCGGATGAGGGTTCTTTGCTGCGCGACATCGAGCGGGTGCTGCGGCGTTCGATACCGGTTGCTGCACTGCCGGAGTATCCGATTGGCGTGACGCCGGCCGGGTCGAGTGGGGAGGATCGTCCTCCTCGCCGTCAGGGCGAGGGTCGCCACGGTGGTGGTGGCCGTAGCGGCGGCGGCGCTGGTCGTAACGGTGGTGGCGGTAGCGGCTATCGTGGCGGCGGCGGTCGTGCTGGTAACGCGGGTGGTCGCAGCGGTAATGGCGGTGGCGGTTATCGTAGCGACAGCGGTCGCGGCGGCAACGGTCGTGGCGGCGAGGCCAATGGCAACCAGGCCAGTGGCAACAGCCATGCCGGCCAGGCGCAGGGACATGACCCGCGCCGAGGTCAGAGCAACGACGCACGGCGTCCTCACGGAAATGGCAATAGCTCGAGTCACGGTCACGGTCGGCCGGGCGCAGTGAACGGCAACACCAGTGGTGGCGGCCGTTCCTCCGGGCGTCGCACCGGCTCGTATTAAGCAGCCGGGACGTCGGAACCCGCACGTCTCTTTCGGATTGATGGTGTACGGCCGTTGAATGACGGCCGACGCATTCTTTCCGGAGGAGACGATGGCAACCCCACCCAGTCAGACGGGCACACAGGCAGGCTTCGGTCAGAGACCTGAGCGCCGCGGCCCAGCCTCGTCCGAGACTTCGCCGCAATCCCGCACGGCTCACAGGCATTACCCGAGCCGCAAGCAAACTCCCAATTTCGACGCAACGAGCCTTGCGCAAGGTCTAGGTTGGTTCAGCATCGCTCTGGGCGCCGCAGCAGTGCTGGCACCACGCGCGCTCGGCTCGCTTACCGGTGTTGGTCGGGAGAGCGGCGGCCTCATGCGAAGCACAGGCGTTCGCGAACTGGCGACGGGAGTTGGAATCCTCAGCCGGCGCAACGCTGCGCCGTGGCTCTGGGCGCGAGTCGTCGGGGATGTAGTCGATCTCGCGGTGTTGGCGACTGGCCTGCGAGCTGAAAATCCGGCCCAGGGTAGAGTCGCTGTCTCCTTCGGGGCGGTGGCGGGTGTTCTCGCTCTCGATGCGTTTGCCGCTTCTCACTTAACCAGGCATGCGGGGCACCCTTTGGTGTCGGGAGTGGCGGCGCCGACGGACCTGTATTTCGAGGCGAGTATCGCCACGGCTAAAACACCGGACGAATGTTATCGCTTCTGGCGCAGCATCGAGAACCTGCCTCGTTTCATGGGCAACCTCGAGTCGGTGCAGGCATTGGACGAGCGGCGCTTTCACTGGGTTGCCAAAGGCACGGTTGCGCCCGCTTTCGAATGGGATTGCGAGATTACCGAGGACCGCCCCGGCGCGGCCCTTGCGTGGCGCACCCTGGACGGCGCGCAGGTCCCGAACGCCGGCTCTGTTATTTTCGAGCCCGCGCCGCACGGCCGCGGCACCATTGTCAGGCTCAGTATTCACTACAGCCCGGTTGGCGGCCGGTTGACCGCCGCGCTGGCCAAACTGCTGCGCCAAGACCCGCAATCGCAGGTCCGCGAGGATCTGCGCCGCTTCAAGCAACTGTTGGAAAGCGGCGAGATAGCCACCACCCAGGGTCAACCCACAGGGCGCCGCACCCTCATCGGACGCGCGGCGCGCCGCTGGCGCCTGACGAGCAGTCATTGAAGCGGAGATCGAAATGAAAGCGAACGTCTGGTACGGCAAAGAGCAGTTGCGAGTCGAAGAAGTTCCCGACCCACGCATTTTGAACCCCCGCGACGCCATCATTCGCATCACCTCGACGGCCATTTGTGGATCCGATCTGCACATCTACGGCGGATATATTCCCGGGATGCTGGCGGGCGACATCATCGGGCACGAGTTCATGGGAGAAGTGGTGGAAGTGGGCCCCGGCGTCCACAACCTGAAGGTGGGAGATCGGGTGGTGAACCCGTTTCCCATCGCGTGTGGCGGGTGTTTTTTCTGTCAGCAGAACCAGTTTTCGCTGTGTGAAAATTCCAACCCCAACGCCTGGGCGGCAGAGAAGCTGTGGGGTCATTCGCCGGCGGGCCTGTTCGGCTATTCGCATCTGCTCGGCGGCTACGCGGGCGGCCAGGCACAGTATGCCCGCATTCCGTTCGCCGACGTCGGGCCGATCAAGGTCCCCGACAGCCTCAGCGACGAGCAGGTGTTATTTTTGTCCGATGTCTTTCCGACCGGGTATATGGCAGCCGAACAATGCAATATCCAGCCCGGAGACACAGTAGCGGTGTGGGGGTGCGGACCGGTGGGTTTGTTCTCCATCAAGAGCGCACTCCTGCTCGGAGCCGAACGGGTGATCGCGATCGACAGGTTTCCCGAACGGCTGCACAAGGCCCTGGAGGCCGGCGCCGAAGCACTCAATTACGAGCAGGTCGATGTGCTCGAGGTTCTCGCGGACATGACTGGCGGAAGAGGTCCGGACGCTTGCATCGATGCGGTGGGTATGGAGGGCCATTCTCACGGTCTGATGGGTGTTTATGATCGCGTGATGCAATCGCTCATGCTCGAATCGGACCGGCCACCCTCGCTCCGCCAGGCCCTCAAGGCCTGCCGCAATGGCGGCACCGTGTCGATCCCCGCGGTCTACGGCGGGTTCGATGACAAGATCCCGTTCGGATCGATCGTAAATCGTGCGCTGACGCTGAAGTCGGGTCAGACACACGTCCAGCGGTATTTGAAACCGCTGCTCGAGTTGATTGAGCAGGGGAGGATAGACCCCAGCTTCATCGTGACTCATACGTTGCCGCTGGAGCAGGCGCCGGAGGGTTACAAGATGTTCCGTGATAAGAACGATGCCTGCGTGAAGGTGGTGCTGAAACCATGGGCCGAGCCGCCGATCCTGAACTCTGTGCAGGGAACCGGGCAGGATGAGCCGCAGGATGGGCAGGCGGGTAAACCGCATCTGCATTGAGGTCGCACTGGAGGAGATCTCGCACTGCGAACGGTAGGTCTTCGGCTCACGTCTTCGACAACTGCGGTCGAATTGAGTAGGCTGCCTGGGTGCGTGCTCAATCCCTTACCCGTCTCCTGTTCACTCTCCTTGCGTTCCAGCTTGCGCTGGGAATGCAGGTGGGGGTCGCGTACGGGTCTACGCCTACGCACCAGGGCAGTGCTGTCCACGAGAGCAGCGCCACCGCCGCTTGCGCGACGCACACCGCGTTGTCACGCACGTCCTCGCACGCAAAAGCGCCTCTGGAAAAGTCCACTGACCGGCACGACTGCTGCAAGTCATCGGGCTGCCAATGCCAGTGTGGCAATGCGCCTCTGGCATTCAACGTGACTGCGGTACGGGGCGTTTCGGCTACCGCGAGCGTGCAGCCGATTCGTGCAATAGGCCCCGTCGTCGCTCCCACCGACACTCATTTCCGTCCGCCCATAGCCTCCTGACCTAGGAGCCTGTCTGGCTAATGCTCGCCTACTGAGGCCGCCCCAGATCGGCATCTTTCTGCGATCGTTTCCCTTAAATAGACCCCCGCTATTCGCGGGAAACGATCGCAGAAATCTGCTCGATCTGGGTCGCCCTCGCTACGGCGATCATTAGCCAGACAGGCTCCTGCCGGCCATATCTGGCTGGCTTCCGTAAACGACGCTTCCAACGGTCCGGTGCCCGCAAGGACCGTGACGAGCAAGCGTTCTCGTGTGTTGGTCGAGCGAGTGAGTGCGATGGAAAAATCCCGTTTCGGGCCCAGTTCGGCGCTGGCCCCTTTCTGCCTGACCCGCAGGCGTTTCGTCCAGGGACTGTCGGGCGTATTGGCCACGGCTGCGCTGCCTTCCCGACGGGTCGCTGCCGGCGACGAGCAACGCGCCGTCCTGTCCGGTACCGAGTTCAACCTGGAAGTCAGTGCACTCGAGGTGAACTTCACTGGCTCCAGGCGTAGGGCCACCGCGCTCAATGGCCAGGTCCCGGGGCCGCTCCTGCGCTGGCGGGAGGGAGATACCATCACCGTCCGTGTCAAAAACCGGCTCGACGTCCCGACGTCACTTCACTGGCACGGAGTCATCGTTCCCTCCGACATGGACGGCGTTCCCGGTCTGAGCTTCGCCGGCATACCCCCCGGTGAGACCTTCGAATACCGCTTCCGCGTCAACCAGTCCGGCACCTACTGGTATCACAGCCATTCACGCTTTCAGGAGCAGGTCGGGCTCTACGGTCCGATCGTCATCGAGCCACGGCGTGCCGAGCGCCATGCCGCCGACCGCGAGCATGTCGTGTTGTTGTCCGATTGGACGGATATGGATCCGGAGCACCTGTACCGAACGCTGAAACTGGAAAGCGAGTATTTCAACTTCGGACAACGGACCGCCGGCGATTTCCTCGACTCCGTGCGCAAGCACGGTCTGAAGCCGGCGATCGAGGAACGGCGCATGTGGGGTGAGATGCGCATGAACCCCACCGATCTGGCTGACGTCTCCGGCTATACCTACACCTACCTCACCAACGGTGTTTCGCCTGCCGGCAACTGGACGGGGGTTTTCAAACCGGGCGAGCGGGTTCGGCTCCGGATCATCAACGGCTCATCCATGAGCTTCTTCGACGTGCGTATTCCGGGTCTCAAACTCGGCGTGGTCGCGGCCGACGGTCAGGACATCGAGCCTGTGAGCGTGGACGAGTTCCGAATCGCGGCGGGGGAGGTCTATGACGTCATGGTCGAGCCTCGCGAGGACCGCGCTTATACGATCTTCGCGCAGTCGATCGACCGCTCGGGCTACGCGCGCGGTACGTTGGCACCGCGTGCGGGCATGCAGGCGGAAGTGCCGCCGTTGGATTCCCGGCAGTTACTCACGATGGCGGACATGGGAATGGGGCACAGCCATTCGATGGGCCCCAACGTCGATTCGGTCGCCCCCGATCCGCGTATCGATCTCGGCGATCCTGGTGTTGGATTGCGAGACAATGGAAGGAGGGTGCTGACTTACTCGGATCTGCGCTCGCTGGACGGCCCCGTCGATTCCCGCTCCCCGGGGCGCGACATCGTGCTGCACCTGACCGGTCACATGGCGCGCTTCATATGGTCATTCGATGGCCGGAAGTTCTCCGAAGCCGAGCCGCTCCGCTTCAACTACGGTGAGCGCCTGCGCCTGGTCCTCATCAACGACAGCATGATGAACCATCCCATTCACCTGCACGGCATGTGGGGCGAAGTGGAAAGCCCTGAAGGCGAAGTGCTGTTCCGTAAACACACCATCAATGTCCAGCCGGCGCAGCGGCTGAGTTATCGCGTGACCGCGGATGCCATCGGCCGATGGGCCTATCACTGCCACCTGCTCTATCACATGGAGGCGGGCATGTTCCGCGAGGTACATGTGGATAGGCCGGGCGGCGCGAGGCTTGGCGCGGCTGGGGCAAGCCGCGATGGGCTCGGCGACGAATGGCCCGGACGCGTTGCACTGGCTCCCGATCGAGGAAAGTCGTGACCTTGCGCGTTGGAATCTCCGCGGCGAGTCTCTGCGCCGCGCTCCTGGTCCTGTCGAAGGTCCACGCCCAGGCCTACCCAACGCCCCCAAGCCCGGGCGCCGCCCCAAGCCCCACCCCGACCTCACCGCCAACCACGGCCCCCGATCACGTGCCACCCGACCCCCCGCAGCAGATCATGGGCGACATGACTTACAAAGAAATGGTGTCGATGATGCAGATGGACGACACGCATCGTTTCGGCAAAGTGATGCTCGATCAGTTCGAATGGCGTGACGCGCAGGAGGGTGCGGCGGGCGCCTGGGATGCGCAGGGGTGGTACGGTGGGGATTACAACAAACTATGGATAAAGACCGAAG
>DATMQL010000196.1:0-3496 GCA_035566815.1 Steroidobacteraceae bacterium
GCGCCCGCACCCGTCTGGCCGGTGTGGAACAGCGCCGGCAGACCCGCTTCCGCGATCGCCTCATACAACACATAAGCCTTTCGATCGTTCGGGTAGAAGCCCTGCGTCGAGGGGTGAAACTTGAACCCGCGAACGCCGTACTCTTCGATGAGCCGCCGCGCCTCGCGCGCCCCCATCTTCCCCTTCGCCGGATCGATGCTGGCGAAGGGAATCAACACGTCGGCATTTTCCGCGGCGACCTCGGCGACCTCCTCGTTGGCGATGCGGGTGTGGCCCATCTCGGCCTCGTTGTCGACCGTGAAAATAACGGCGGCCATATGCCGCTCACGGTAGTACTGCGCGACCTCCGGAATCGTCGGCGGCACCGCGGATTTGAAATACTTCGCCATGGCTTCGTCGAAAATGACGGAGCATGGATCGCGCGGCTGGCGCTGCGAGATGTTCGCGTGAGTGTGGACGTCGATCGCGACCAGCTTGTCGAGATTGAGTTTGGACCGGTACTTGGCCATCAATGGATTTCCGCGTTTTATGTTTTGGGGTTGGAATCGCCGGCCGGAGGGTTGGCCTGGGAGTCAGACAGCGCGTCGGCGAGCCATCGCCACGAAAACGGCTGTCCGTGCGGGTAACTCACGCTATGCGACGTCATGGCGTCGATGAGCGCATCCTGACGCGCCGCCGTTGCGAGCGCCATGGTCGGCTCGACGCCAACTCCCTCGAGCGTATGAGCGACCTCGCGCATTTCCGCCGCGCGCCGTCGACCGTGCTCGGCGACCCTGCTGATGAGGTAGTCGGGCAATTTGTCCTGCCATCCCATCCCCGGGAAAGTACCCTGCAGCGAGGCCAGGACCTCCTTTTCCGCACCGAAACGGCGGGCGGCCAACAGGCTCTCGATCGCAAGAGCTTCCAACCCTTTAATCACGACACTCCGGCACATCTTCACGGCAGAAGCCACACCGATCTCGTTGGAGATGAATGTAGCGTTCATGCCGAGACTGCCGAGAACGGGCGCGAGCTCGGCAGCCCGACGCCCTCCCAATAGTATGGGCACTTTCAGCCGTTGCGGCGGAACAGGAGCCATAACGGCCGCTTCGACGTAGTCGGCACCCGAGCTCTGCACGGCCTGTGAGTTGGAACGTTTGGTGGCGGGCGAGCAGGAGTTGATGTCGAGGAAGATCTGGCCGGCCCGCATCGCCTTACGCGCCTGGCCAGCGACCTCCGCGGAGGATTCCGCGGTCACCGCCGAGATCACCAGGTCCGCATCCTTCACGGCGGCACTCAAGCTGTCGGCGGTTTGCACCCGCGCCAGGCGAGCCTTCTCCAACATCGGTCCGCGCGACGCCGGCGTGTCGAGAAGAATGTCATAAGTGACCACCTCACGACCCGAAGCCGCCAACTCTGCGCCCAAAATAGACCCGGCTTCGCCGAAGCCCACCATCGCTATGCGGCGCAACGTTATTTGCGTCATTGGCGGTTATCCTTTGGCAGCAACAGGCTCGAGCCACGTACGCAACGCGTCGCTGACCGCCGCGGGCTGTTCCATGGTCGACATGTGCCCGCAATAGGGAACCACCGTCAGGGTGCTCCCCGGAATCAGCTCGCACATCTCCTCGTGCCGCTTCGGAGGGGACCAGACATCCTCCCGTCCACACAGGACGAGCGTCGGGCAACGAAGTTTGGGCAATAGCGAGGTCGCTTCCGGACGGTTGATCAACGCCCGGGTCTGCGCCGCGTAAAGGTCAGGGGTCTTGCTGGCGATCATGTCGAGAATGGCGTTCACCAGGACCGCATCCGACAGACGCGACGGATACACCATGCCTTGCATCCACTCCCAGCCCATGGCGCGCATACCTTGGCGGCGGGCTTTCTCGACCAGGGCCATCCGGCCGGCCACCTCCCGCTCCCCGGGCTCACCCGCAGCCAATGGCTGGTGGCCCGTGTCCATGAGCGCCAGCGCGGTCACCCGCTCCGGCACGCGCCTCACCACTTCGAGCGCGACGCGTCCGCCCATGGAATGCCCCGCTAGAGCAAACCGCGGCGGCGCCTGGGCGATAATCGCCTCCGCCATCGCTACCAAGGAATCCCGTGCGCCATTCGTAGCAATGTGCACGTCCGCAAGGCCTGAAAGGGCCTCAACCTGGTCCGCCCAGACGACGTCGTCGCACAGCAGACCCGGAACCAGAATCAGAGAAGTTTTCACCACTCGATGGTGGAGTTTCGAGCCGCGCTTCGTCAATGGGGGTGCGACGCATGCGTCGCACGGTTGCGGCCGCAAGGCCGTACCCTGGTCCGGCTGTGAGCGCGCGAAGCGCGCGTAACAGACGGCGACGCATGCGTCGCACGGGCGCGGCCACCCTGTCTAAGGTCAGGGCCCTCGCGGTGGCGCCAGCCGCCTCGGCGTGCCCACCACCGCCTCCGCCGCCAGGTCACGACTGCGCTCCAGGAATTCCAGGGCGTCCAGCCCCCGAACCATGGCCGCAAGCCACTCACCCGTGCCTTCCTCGGGGCGACGACCTGGCACGAGACGCGGCTTTGACACTCGTTTCATAACACGTCCTCGGTAAGATTACGGTTTCGTCTGCTCGCTCGGCGGGTCCTCGGGACTCCAGCCGCAACGCTGTTTGAATTTCGCCCGCAGGCGATCCCGCTCCTCGGGTGTCATGCTTTCCCATTTCTGGCGCCACATCTCCCCGCGCCAGCGACGCCCCTGCCAGCCATGGCCGCCACGGCCGCGGAAGCCGCCGAACAGGATCTTGCTCAACACCAGCAGCCCCGCCGCCTGCCAGAAGGTCAGGATCGGACCGTGAAACAGAGCCGGCATGAGCGCATTCCACAGGCCCATCACCACGAAGCTCAACACGGCGATCACGGCGAGCACCAGCACCAGGAATGCAGCGCCTTTCGCCACCCAACGACCTCGAAATCTCACGTCTCTCTCCTCATATCCAATCGGTTGTCAATCCGAGCGCACGGTCACCGCCGCGCCGGCTCGTGTGGCCGGGCACTTTCAGTCCTCGAGCCACTCGTCATAAGCGGCCTGCAGCCGCTTCCGCAAATACAACACCGCGTAACGCTTGCGCGACAGCAACGCGCTCACGGTCACATTCCAACGCGCGGCGAGCTCTTTGAAACTCGCTCCCTCCAGCTCCTGCGCGATAAACACATCGCGCTGCTCGGGCGGTAACTCATCCAGTGCCGCCTCGATCCGCTCGAGCATCAACTGGCGAATCGCGACAGCGTCCGGTCCGTCATCCGGCGACGGCAGCAGATCCTCCAGGCCGCCCACGTCATCGTCCTCATCGAACTCAACGCCCTGATCCGCCAACAGCTCGGGCTTCTTCTTGCGAAACCGGTCGATGATCCGATTGCGGGCGACGCGCATCAGCCAGGCGCCGGCCTGCTCCACCGGTTGCATCAGGCGGTATGCCGCGACGAGCTCGTAGAGCGCCTCCTGCAGGACATCTTCCGCCTCGGCCGCGTCCAACACCCTGCGGCGGAT